>NZ_JABFAN010000066.1:0-412 GCF_017168155.1 Dietzia sp. KRD202
TCACAATCACTTTAATATTCATAAGTATGGTCTTAATAAGGTGCATCTTCGATTTTGTAAGATCATATTTGATAATAAAATTGTCTTACAAAGTTGATAAAGAGATGTCAAATGTTTATTTTAATAAAGTAACAAAATTACCTATTAATTTTTTTGAAAACAGAGAAGATGGAGAGGTAATTTCTCGATTCAATGATGGTATATATATTAAAGACTTTTTTAGTGATAACTTTGTTACTGCAATAATTGATATAATTTTAATACTGGGATTAGGAGTTATTTTATATAGAACAAATAACATTCTTTTCTTAACAATTATTCTCCCGATTTTGCTACTTTCATGTCTAGCGATTTTGTTTTTTGATCATCTTAAAAAGAAAAATCAAAAACTGATGGAGGATAAGGCTAAATC
>NZ_JABFAN010000067.1:0-429 GCF_017168155.1 Dietzia sp. KRD202
ATGTAAACCAGCACCTGATGGGTATGGAAACATGTCTAAAGCATAAAATTTCTTTTGACCTAAGTTATCATTTGTTTTAAATGTTTTATTTTCGTCCCAATAGTCTTGCCATTTCTTTTCAATTTGATTGTGGTTGTAATTCAACACATTTCCTCCTATTCAATAAAAAAGACACCTCTAACTATTCTATTTACATAGGGACGACATTTGCCGCGTTACCACCCTATTTCACAAAAATTGTGCACTCATTTTAATAGTAATAGATGTCATTCATTCAATTTAAAATTAATACGATTTACATTTAGTCCTTAACACTAGCTCTCAGCATCACTAGCTTTCTGTAGAAAAGCTCCAAACGAAATTAAATTATACAAATTAATATTATGTTATAACGACATTTATTTCAAGTCTATAACGTTAATTCTATTT
>NZ_JABFAN010000068.1:0-416 GCF_017168155.1 Dietzia sp. KRD202
GCATTTTTCTTACATATTTCACTTTATCTTTTGTGGTCGTAGTTTATCGATAAACTATTCTAGTTGAACGAATATCAAGCGTTACTTTCCTTATTTTTTTTGTTAAAGGGTATTTTTGGATGTTGGGAGGTTTTGGATCTTTCCTTCCTTTTAAAAATTACTAAATGCCCCAATTATGAAAAAAAATTACCCCTATCGCCTTCTAACATGCATTTTACTTTTGAGCTGTTTTTACACTACAAAATCAACGGCCCAAAGTTTTGATCAAAGTGAATTGAACTTTAACGGAATTGGCGATGTTTCCAATGGTGTGACTTCACTGATGTTTGGACCAGACGGCAGGTTATATGTTGCCGAATATCCAGGCTTGATCAAAATTTTTACCATTGTTCGCAACAGTTCAACAGATTATGAAG
>NZ_JABFAN010000069.1:0-392 GCF_017168155.1 Dietzia sp. KRD202
ACCTCGAGCTCTGCCAGCTCATCCTGGGACAGGAACGTGAACCAGCGCAGGTATTTCACGACGTCCGCATCGCCGGTATTCACGAAGTACTGGTACCAGGCGTACGGACTCGTCATCTCCGGGTCGAGCCACAAACTTCCACCACCGGTGGACTTGCCGAACTTCTTGCCATCGGCCGAGGTGACCAAGGGAACCGTCAATGCATGGACCGGCTCGGCATCCTGCCTACGGTTCAGCTCCACCCCGGCGATGATGTTGCCCCACTGATCCGAGCCGCCGATTTGCAGAGTGCAGCCGTACTCGCGGCGCAACTGCACGTAGTCATTGGCCTGCAGCAGCATGTAACTGAACTCGGTGTACGACATCCCATCGCCCTCGAGCCTGGTCTTGAC
>NZ_JABFAN010000070.1:0-404 GCF_017168155.1 Dietzia sp. KRD202
GAGTACGGTCTGGCGGTCATCGGCGTGGAGAACGACCCCGTGAAGGTCGCCAGGCTCCGCGAGCAGGATGTCCACGTGATCGAGGCCGACGCGACCGACGACGACTTCTGGGACCGCTGCGTGAACGACGAGAAGGTGGACATCATCGTGCTGGCCATGCCGTTCCACGGCTCGAACCTCATCGCTCTCGAGCAGGTGGACGCGCGGGACTTCGAGGGCACCGTCGCGGTGGTCGCCCAGTACGACGACGAGAGGGACGAACTCATCGCACGGGGAGCGGACGTGGCCTTCCACATCTTCGAGGGCACCGGGGTCGGTCTGGCGGACAGTGCCGCCGAGGCCGCAGGGGTGCGGGAATGAGGTCCGCGGAACGACGACCCTCCGCCGCGCCCCCCACACCACCC
>NZ_JABFAN010000071.1:0-391 GCF_017168155.1 Dietzia sp. KRD202
AGCCCGAGCAGTACCGAGTAGAGCGACAGCCCGGTGAGGAACCATCCGAAGCTGGACCGACCGCCGGACGGGAGCTCCTCCTTGAACACGTTGAGCAGGACCGAGCCGCCGAGCAGCGCGGTGAGCAGCGCGACGACGACGGTGCTGCTCGGGGCGAACACCGCGGAGAGCGCCCAGCCGGCCAGCAGGGCCGCGGCGAGGGCGCCGCGGCCGCGTGCAGCGAACCGCCGGGGGTCGCGCTCCTCGAGGCCGCGGTCGGTGAGGACGAAGTGCAGCCCCATGGCCACGGTGAACAGCAGCGCGAACGCGATGCCGGTCCGCAGCCGCAGGGGCATCGTGTAGGTGATCAGGCCGTTGTAGACGAGGAACGAGGCGAGGTGCAGCCGGTACA
>NZ_JABFAN010000072.1:0-424 GCF_017168155.1 Dietzia sp. KRD202
TCCTGGAAGAAGGCGTCATACACCGGATTACTGCGTAGGCGTAGGCCCGAAACGTTTAGGTTACCTTCGCCATCGACGGTGGGCTCATCAATGGTGTAGAAGTTGTAGCTGACCCCGCTGTCGAACCAGCCCAGATAGTAGGTGCCCATCTTCTCCTGATGAATTTCATTAAGCAGGTCGATGCCGCCATTTTCGCGTGCGTAGATAGCGTTAGTGTTCGAGGCGACCATGGCATCGCGCTCTGGTACGGTACCTGCGTAGAAGCTCGCAGCGGTGTAGGCCATATCGACCACGCCGTTGCGAACTGCGTCGGGCTGCTCGGAAAGGCCAATCACTTCAGGGCCGCCGCGTACGTTAATTTGCACCACACCTTCACCGCGTTCGTTGACCTTATCGACGAACTCTAAAAAGCTCTGGGTATAGA
>NZ_JABFAN010000073.1:0-21525 GCF_017168155.1 Dietzia sp. KRD202
ACGAAGACCATGGCGGGCATGGTGGCCACGAGGGCCACGCAGACCACGGCGGGCACGAGGGCCACGAAGACCATGGCGGGCATGGTGGCCACGAGGGCCACGCAGACCACGGCGGGCACGAGGGCCATGAAGGCCATGGCGGGCATGGTGGCCACGAGGGCCACGCAGACCACGGCGGGCACGAGGGCCATGAAGGCCATGGCGGGCATGGTGGCCACGAGGGCCATGAAGGCCACGGGGATATGGACATGGCTCCCGCCGGGATTCCCTTGGCCGAAGGCGGGGAGGACCGCGACGGCCTGGAGATGGATGTTCTCCATCTGCCGCTCGGTCCGGTATTGCCGTTCTGGCCGGCCGGGCTCGTGCTGCACTGCTCGCTACAGGGGGACGTTGTCGTCGACGCCACCGCCTCGGTGATCGACGCGACGGAGCACAGGGCCGGAGCACCCGGTCGGCCCACGGACCACGCGTCTGCCACGGTGACCCAATGTGATCAGGTCATGGCACTGCTGGCACTGGCCGGTGCCGAAGACCTGGCGGACTGCGCCCGCCGTGCCCGGGACGGGATTCTGACGGGCGATCCCGGTGCCGCCCGTGACGCCGTCGAGCGTCTGCACCGGAAGGTTCGCAGGTCGCGGCTGCTGCGCTGGTCATTGCGGGGCGTGCTGCCGCTCGGCCCGGCCGATCTGGAGCGCCACGGCTTGCCGGGGCACTGCCTCGGGGATGCCCACGACCGGTTGCTGGCCCAACTGGAACGGATCCGCGTCGAGGTCGGCGGCGCAACGCCGGACCGGGCGGATGGCGGCTCAGCGCAGGAATCTGCGGACAAACTAACTGTGCCGTGGGCGGTGGTGCCGGACCTGGTGACCGGTTTGGAGCTGGGCACTGTGCGCTTGGCGGTGGCGAGCCTTGATCTGGGCTCGCATCCTGCCGTCCGGGAGGTGGGGCATGTCTGAGACCGTGGTGACGACCGTGTCCGGTGGGTGGGCCGTGCTGGCCGGGGTGATCCTGTGTGGGCTGGCGTTGTTCGCGGTGGCGCTGGACGGGGTGCTCTCGTCGCCGGCGCGGGGCGGCGGTCGTGGCGGGCCCACTCCCCTGGCCCGTGCGGCCCGTCTGTTGCGGCAGCGTCGCCGCACGACGGTCGCCGCGGACACCCTGCTGTGGCGGATCGGCGGCGCGGGCATGCTGGTCGGGGCGTTCCTGATGATCGCCGTGATCCCGCTGGGCCGCTGGACACTGGCGGACCTCGACGTGGGAGTCGTGTGGTTCAACGCCGTCGACGTCATGGTGTGGGCCCTGGTCTGGCTGGCGGGGTGGGGCGCCAACTCCATCCACGGTCTGGTGGGCGGTTACCGCTTCCTCGCGCACGGGCTGGCCTATGAGCTGCCGCTGATGTTCGCATTGGTGGCCCCGGCGATCGCCGCCGGCAGTCTGGCGGTGGGCGACGTCGCGGCCGCGCAGGACGGCGTGTGGTTTGTGGTGTGGATGCCGGTGGCGTTCCTGGTCTTCCTGATCGGCGTGACCGGCTTCTCTTTATGGGGTCCATTCGCCCCGGCCCTGTCCGCGGACATCGTCGGCGGGGTGACGGCCGAACTCTCGGGGGTCGATCGGCTGGTCCTGCAGGCCGGGCGCTACCTGTTCCTCACCGCCGGGGCGGCGTTCTCGGTGCCGCTCTTCCTCGGCGGTGGTGCCGGGCCCGTCCTGCCCGACTGGGCGTGGGTGCTGGTCAAGACAGCGCTGGTGCTGACGGTTCTGGTGTGGGCGCGGCGCAAACTTCCGCTGCTGCGACCGGATCGGTTCATGGAGATCGGCTGGACTGTCTTGCTCCCGGCCGTCGTGGCCCAGGATCTGCTTGTGTCCCTCGTCGTGGTCTGGAAGGGCTGAGCCGTGCTGGTCGGGATCGTGTTCTGGGTACTCGCTGTGGTGGCGGTGACCGCGGGGACGGCCGTGTTCGTGGTGGACTCGATGGCCCGGGCCACCTACGCGCTGGCGGCATCGTTCATCGCCGTGGGGGTGATGATTTTGCTGCTGGGTCAGAGCTACCTGGGCATCATCACGATTCTGATGATGGTCATGGAGATGGCGGTGATGGCGGTCTACATGGTGATGTTCATGGGCATGAACCCGGCGCTGATGCCGATGGACATGACCCACGGGAAGAAGACCGCGATCGGCACCTCGGTCGGGGTCTTTGTGCTGCTGGCCGCCGGGGCGCTGCTGATCCCGTGGCCCGAGCGACGTGGCGCCCCACCCGAGGACCTCACCAACGCGCTGGGCCTGGATATCATGGGCGAAAAGATGTTGGTGATGGCTGTGGTGGGCGCGGTCATGGTGGCCACCATCGTGGCCGGGATCGTCCTGGCCGCCGGGCGCACCCGCTACGACCGGCTCGGCGACGATCTGCGGCGCCGCCCGGCCGACGACCCCCAGCCGGGAGGTGTGGGTCGATGACCCTGGAGGCCGTTCTGGTGGTGGCCGCCGCCCTGTTCGCCGTCGGGCTCTACGGGGCCCTGTCCCAGCAGGTGGTGGTGATGGTGATGATGGGCCTGGAGTTGATGATCAACGGGGTGCTCCTGGCCGCCGCGGGGTTCTGGTGGTTCCTGGCCCCGGGCCCCTCCGGGCAGGTGCTGCTGCTGGTGGTGCTGGCGGCCATGACCGTGGAGATGGCCATGGGCTTTGCCGTGGCGACGCTGTTGCACCGCAAGCGGCAGACCGACATGACCGACATGGCCGAGGATCTCTCCGGATGACCGCCGACCAGACCTTGCTGCTGACCCTGGTGGTGCTCCCGGCTGCCGTGGGTGCGGTGCTCGCGCTGACCCGGGCGGAGCGGGTTGCGGCCCCGATCGCGGTATCGACCGCTGCCGTGACCGCGCTGCTGGCGGCTGTCGTCGCCGTTGCGCGGCCTGCGGTGGCGTTCCCGTTCATCGCCGGCGTCGACGTGGCATTGGAGGTCGACGCCCTGGCGGCGCTGACCCTGCCGATGGTCGCAGTGGTGACCCTTTTGGTGCTGGTTTTTGCGGCCGGCAACATCCGGGCGGCCCGGCCCCGCTTCCACGGGCTGATGCTGCTCTTCGCCGCCGCGGCCCTGATCACGGCCTCGGCCGCCAGCCTGCCGGCGCTGCTGTTTGCCTGGGAGTTGATGGGCGCGACCTCGTACGCGTTGATCGGGTTCTGGTGGCGGGACACCGACCGCGTCTCGGCCGGGCTCACGGCCTTCCTCACCACCCGTACCGCCGACCTGGGTCTCTACCTGGCCGCCGGCGCTGCCTTGGCCGGCGGCGCCGGTATGGGCCTGTCCGAGTTGCCGGCGGCGGAGAGCCCGTGGCGGCACGTGGTGGCGGCCGGGATCCTGGTGGCGGCACTGGGCAAGGCCGCGCAGCTGCCGTTCTCGTTCTGGCTCTCCGGCGCGATGAAGGGCCCCAGTCCGGTCAGCGCACTGCTGCACTCGGCGGCGATGGTGGCAATGGGCGGTTACCTGCTGCTGCGCGTGGAGCCGCTGCTCGCCTCCACCGGGTGGGCGGGCCCGGCCGCCGCGTGGATCGGGCTACTGACCGCGGTGGCAATGGGGATCGTGGCGTTGGCCCAACGGGATCTCAAACAGTTGCTGGCGGCGTCCACTGTGGCGCAGATGGGATTTGTGGTGCTGGCCGCCGGAGTGGGCGCGGTGAGCGGAGGTGCCGCCCAACTGGTGGCCCATGCCTCCACCAAGGCACTGCTGTTCCTCGCTGCCGGGGCGTGGCTCACCGCGTTGGGCACCGAGAAGCTCACGGAACTGCGCGGGGCGGGCCGCCGATGGCCGGTGGTGGGCGTGACCGCGACCGTGGGAGCCCTGGCCCTGGCCGGGATCGCACCGCTGTCCCTGTGGGCGACCAAAGACGCGGTGCTGGCTGGGGCCCTGGAGACCTCGGCCTGGCTCTACGCCACAGGACTGGTGGCGGCGGCCCTGTCGGCGGCCTACTCCGGCAAGGTCCTATGGACGATCTGGCACCGCGGGGCCCAGGCCCGGGTCGAGGAGCCCACCGCCGGGCGGGAGGTCGGCGCAACGCAAGAGCTCGGCACCGGGCAGGTGGGGGCGCTCGAGCAGGCCCCGCTGGTCGTGCTGGCCGCGGGGGCGGCCGGGCTGTCGGTGTTGGCGCTGCCCCCGCTCAGCGGCGCCCTCGCCCAGGCGATGGGCGGGCACGGCGAGGTGACGGCGCTCGAGCTCGTGGTCTCGGCCGCCATCGCCCTGGCCGTGGTGCTGCTGATGCGACGTCTACGCGCCCCGGAACTCGGGTGGGCCGAGCGGTGGCTGGGGCTGGAGGCTGCTGCGCACGTTGTCGTCGTCGTTCCCGTCATGCGGTTGGCGCACCTCCTGGCCCGGTTCGACGACGCGGTCCTGGACCGCGCCGTGACCTCCGTGGCCGGGGCCGTCCCGATGCTGGCACGGTCCGTGGCGCGGTTCGACGACGAGGTCCTCGACGCCGGAGTCGGAGCAGCCGCACGGGCCGCCCATACGGCCGGGCAGGGCGCGGCCCGCCTCGATGACGCCGTGGTCGACGGCGCCGTCGAGGGCCTGGCCGGTTGGGTTCGCCGACTCGGGCACCTGGCCCGCACCCCGCAGACCGGGGCCGTCCACCAGTACCTCCTGCAGGCCGTCGCGGTGCTCACCGTGGCCGTGGTGGCCTGGACCGTCTACGCAGTGATGGGATGAGCATGCTCAGTCTGATCGTCTTTCTCCCCTTGGCCGCCGCCGCCGTCCTGGCCGCGGTGCCGGCGATCGGGCCGGCGGCCGCGCGATGGGCGTGGATAGCGGTGAGCGTGCTGGAAGTGCTGCTGGTTGCCGTGGTGTGGGCCGGCTACAAGGACCCGGGACCGAACGGGCTGGCGTTCGAGGAGCAGGTGCCGTGGATCCCGGGGGTGGGCAGCAGTTACCACGTGGGCATCGACGGGCTGTCCCTGCCGCTGGTGGCGATGACGGTCGTGGTGTTCTTGGCGTGCGCTGTGTACTGCCTGCGGGATTCGGACCGGCCGCGCGTGCAGGCGGCGCTATTTTTGTTCCTGCAGAGCATGAGCCTCGGCGTGTTCGTTTCGGCCGACCTGATCCTGTTCTTCGTCTTTTTTGACCTGTCGATCGTGGGAATGTACTTCATCATCGCCGGGTGGGGCCACGGCAATGCGGCCCGGTCGGCGCTGAAGTTCTTCCTCTACACGTTCCTGGGGTCGCTGGCCCTGCTGCTGGGTTTCATCGGGCTGTATGTGTTCTCGGCGCCCCACACCTTTGACATCCCCGAGCTGGTCGCCTCACCCCCGCTGGCCGGTGAGCCGCTCGCCGGGGGGCTGGTGCTGGCGGCGATCCTGGTGGGCTTGGCCGTCAAGACCCCCACCGTGCCGTTCCACACCTGGCTTCCCCCGGCCCACACCGACGCCCCGGCCGCCGGCTCGGCCGTCCTGGCGGGGGTGTTGCTGAAGATGGGCGCGTACGGCTTCGTGCGGATCGCCATGCCGATGCTGCCCGAGGTCTGGCGGGCGTGGGCCTGGGTGATCGTGGCCGTGGGAATCGTCTCCGTGCTCTACGGCGCACTGGTGGCGCTTGCCCAGACCGACCTCAAGCGGATGATCGCCTACACCTCCGTCAACCACATGGGCTACATCGTCCTGGCCCTGGGTGCGGCCGGGCTGCTGGTGGAGGGTGCCGAGCAGGCCCGGTCCGTGGCGGTCACCGGCGCGATGGTGCAGATGGTCAGCCACGGACTGATCACCGCCGCCCTGTTCTTGCTGGCCGGGGTCATGCAGAGCCGGGCCGGGACCTACGACCTGGGTTCCTATGGCGGGCTGGCCGGCCCCGCCCCGCGGTACGCGGCGCTGTTCGCGATCGGCGCCTTTGCCTCCCTGGGCCTGCCCGGGTTCTCCGGGTTCATAGCCGAGTTCCAGATCTTCGCCGGCAGCGTGGCCGTGGCCCCGGTGACCGCAGTGGCGCTAGTGGGCATCGTGATCACCGCCGCCCTGTTCCTGCGGGCCCTGCAGCGGGTCTTCACCGGGCCCGCCGCCGGGCGCTCCCCCGGGTTCGCGGACCTGCGGGCGCACGAGCTGTGGTCGGCCGGCCCTCTGCTGGCGCTGTCCGTGCTGATCGGAGTGCTGCCGCTGGTGCTGCTCGGGGTGATCGAGCCGAGCTCGGCCGCCCTCGTGGAACTGGTGGGACGGTAACCCGTGGACGCCTCCATGCAGATGAGCCCCGGGCTGCTGCTGCCCGAGATCATCGTCTTTACCGGCGGATTGGCGGTGCTACTGGGCGGATCGTTCCTCCCCCGGCAGCGCCAGTGGATCGCCCGCGCCGCGGCCGCCCTGGCACTACTGGGCGCCGCGACCGCCGCCGCGGTGGCTATGGCCGGGCCTGCGCAAAGCGCCTTTGCGGGTACCTTTGCCGTGGACACCGCCACCGGCGCCGCACGGGTGATAGCCACCCTGGCCACCCTGCTGATCCTGGGGGTGGCCTCCGGGGAGCTCAAGGACTCCCCGCGCGAATCCGACACCTACGCCCTGCTGCTCTTCGCCACCGCCGGGGTGATGGTCCTGGCCGGGATCACCGACCTGTTGGTGCTGATCGTGGGATTCCTGCTGGCCAGCATCCCGCTGTACGGGATCATCGGACTCACCGGCGGCCGCTTGGGCGCCGAGGCGGCGGTCAAGACCTACCTCATGGGGGCGCTGTCCGGGATCCTGCTGATGCTGGGCGTCACCGTGCTCTATGCCCTGGCCGGAGGCACCGACTACGCCCTGCTCCGGGAGGCGTTGCCCACCGCACCGGACGCCGCCGTGGGGACAGGCATCCTGGGGGTGCTGGCCGGGCTGCTGTTCAAGGCCGGCGGGGTGCCGATGCACTTCTGGGTGCCCGACGCCGCCCAGGGCTCCGGGGTCACCGCCGCCACGTTCCTGACCACCGTGCCCAAGGTGGGCGCGCTGGTGGCCGTGTACCGGTTGGTGGCCACGGTCTCCGCCGAAGAGCACTCCTGGTTGCTCGTCGCCGCCCTACTGGCCACCGCCTCGATGTTCCTGGGCAACCTGGCCGCCTACTGGCAGACCGATCCCCGCCGGCTACTGGGCTGGTCGACCGTGGCGCAGGTGGGGTTCCTGCTGGTGCCCGTGGCCGCAGCCGGGCGCAGCGACCTGGCCCTGCCCTCGCTGTTGTTCTACCTGGCCGCCTACGCCGTGACCAACGTCGCCGCCTTTGCCGTGACCGCTGCCCTGCCCGAGCACCGGACGCTCGCCGAATACCGCGGGCTGGCCCGCTCCCGCCCAGGGTTGGGACTGACCGTGCTGGTGGCGCTGCTGGGGCTGGTGGGCACCCCGCCCCTGGCGATCTTCGTGGGCAAACTGACCACCGCCACCGCCGCCTGGGACGGCGGTCACGGGTGGCTGGCTCTGGTGGTGGTGGTCAACAGCGTGATCAGCCTCTTCTACTACCTGCGCTGGTTCGCCCCCGTCTTCGCCCGACCCGACTCCCAAGCCGCCGAGTTCCCCGGACGCGGCGGGATGGCCGCCTGGCCGGCCGTCACGGCCGCGGTCGCCGCGACCGCGAGCCTGGCGCTGGGCGTCCTGGCCGGTGTCCTGTGGGCTGCCCTCGACGGCCCCGGGATCCTGTAGGGCTGGGAGCGGCAGCCTTCCCCAGCCGGAAGGGGCGTCGAGTAGGTGCGGGAGGGAGCCGGGGGCCGTACAGGAGAGCCCGCTTATAGGAGAGAACCCCCTAGATCGTCGGTTGTCGCCGTAGGACCTAAGTCGCACACCCAGTCGAGCAACGACTACAGCGGCGCCGCGGGTTCAGCCAATGGCGCTGAGGAGGTCGCTGCAGGCCTTTTCGCAACGACGGCAGGCGTCAGCACACAGCTTGCAGTGCTCGTGCATGTCGGCGTGAGCCTCGCAGTCTTCGGCGCAAGTAGCGCACGCGGCACGGCAGGCCTTGAGCAACTCGGTGACCACGGTCAGGTTGCTGCCCGTTCGGCGACTCAGGACGGAAGCGGTGGCGACGCAGACATCGGCGCAGTCGAGATTGGTACGGATGCAGTTCCGCAGGTCGGCAACCGCCTCTTCTGCCAAGCAGGCGTCCGCGCACGCAGTGCAGGACTGCGCGCAGGCCAGCGCCGCGTCGATCGCATCGGCGAGGCGGTCCACGTCCAGACCACTGGTGGGATTGGGGTGGGAGTTGATCATGGCGGTGGTGCTCATTGTTCCTCCGTAGTCGATGTCGTCTAGAACGCCTCCGACGGGCGGCGCAGTGGGTCTCCCTGCCGCAGGCCGTACCCGTCACCGTAGCCATCGCCGCCGCCCAGTTGGGAGATCGTCTCCGAAGAAACCAAATCGTTAGGCGCCCTGTCCTTGCCAGGCTGTCCAGCCGAATGCCGCAGCGTCGAGACCTTGATCCATGGGAGTCGACATGCCATTATCTGCGTATAAATGCAGATGCTAAGTGTGGCTTGACGGCGCAGAGTTCGTACGTTGAGCTAGCTGTCGAGGTGTTCGCCATGCTGGCGGATGCGACGCGAGTGCGGATCATTCTGGCCCTTCGCGACGGGGAGCTGTCGGTAAACCAGCTGGCCGAGATCGTCGACAAGTCCCCGGCGTCGGTATCTCAGCACTTGGCCAAACTCCGCCTGGCGCGAATGGCCTCAGCACGCCAAGACGGGCAACGAGTGTTCTACCGCCTGACTGACGAGCACGCCCGCCAGCTTGTCGCCGACGCGATTTTCCAGGCGCAGCACGCGGTGGACAGTCACCCCGCGCATCATGACCGCGACCGTCTGGGCCACGGGAAGATCACCGGCCTATCGTGATCGGTGTCCTTCGGAACAGCACCTATGCCAGGCTCTTCAGCGCTCAGATAGTCGCCCTTCTCGGCACCGGTCTGCTCACCGTGGCGCTCGGGTTATTGGCCTTCGACATCGCCGGGCAAGACGCTGGTGTAGTGCTAGGAACGGCGCTGACGATCAAGATGGTCGCGTACGTCGCCGTGTCACCGGTGATGGCGGCTATGGCCACCCGGTGGCGACGAAAGGCCGTTCTTGTCAGCGCGGACGCAGTCCGCGCTGCAGTGGCGTTGTCCCTGCCCTGGGTCAGTGAGGCCTGGCAGATTTATGTCCTGATCTTTGCGCTGCAAGCGGCGTCGGCGACCTTCACTCCGGCGTTCCAGGCAGTGATTCCCGATGTCCTTCCCGACGAAGCGCAGTACACCCGCGCATTGTCACTATCCCGCCTGGCGTACGACACCGAATCGCTACTGAGCCCCGTACTGGCTGCGGCGCTGCTGGCGATCATGTCCTACAACAATCTATTTCTGGGCACGGTGCTGGGATTTCTCGCCTCCGGCGCGCTCGTCCTGGTCACCGAAATTCCCGATGGCGCACGGTCCGAAGCCGCATCGTTTCGAGAACGACTGACCCGGGGCGTCCGGGTCATGCTGCGCACCACGGAGCTGCGCAGTCTGCTGGTGATGAACCTCATCGTGGCCACCTCCACCGCCATGGTGATCGTCAACACCGTCGTCGTGGTCAGAGGATCTTTGGATCGCTCCGAGAGCGACGTCGCGCTTCTGCTGGCCGCCTTCGGCGCCGGTTCCATGCTCGTCGCCCTCGTTGTTCCCCGAGTCCTCGACAAGATCGCCGATCGGCCCGTCATGCTCACCGGCTCAGCGATTATCCCGCCCGCCCTGGCCGCATCAGCAGCAGTGATCGCTCTACCGGCCGGCAGTGGGCAGTGGGCCTTGCTGATCACACTGTGGGCGATCCTTGGAGCCGCGACGTCGCTGATTCTGACCCCGTCAGCCCGCCTGCTGCGACGCGCCTCCGACCAAGTATCTCGACCTGCGGTCTTCGCCGCGCAGTTCTCCCTGTCCCACGCCTGCTTCATGCTCACCTACCCGATCGCCGGCGTTCTTGGCGCGATGCTCGGTCTACCTCAGACCGCGCTGATCCTCTCGGCTCTCGGAGTTCTCGGGGCCTTCGGTGCCTTCGCTCTCTGGACACGACCCGTCGCGTGAGCCGGGCGCACTGCCAGTCTGCGCCGCACGGTGCTCGTCAAGGGTGCGACTTGGTCCGAAACGGTTGCACCGCTGCGGAGCTGACTGGCTCACGCCGCCGGTGACCTCGTGCCCCACCCGCACGCACGTGCGCCCTACCGCAGGTGCGCCGGCGCGTCGCCGGGAGTGATACCGAGATGGATGTGATCTTGGTGGACGTCGTCGGAGAAGAACCCCTTGCGCGGTCCGTTAAGGTCGGCAGGTCCACCGACCTCGGTCGCCCCCAACTCGGCAGCTCGCCGCATCAACCGAAGCACACGATCGTCGCCGGGTCGGACGTCCACCACCGGCCGACCGTCGATCTCGCGGATGTCTACTGCTCGTCCCACGGCGTGATTGGACATTCGCGCGGTGGGATAGACCGTCTGGATGTGGCCTGTGTGCATTACCTGGATCGCCAGGGTGAACTCCCGGGACAGTGCGTGCAGTATCGCCAGCAGTCGGTTGTCCATCCTGCCGGTGCTGACATCGCTGCGGGCTGGGCCGGGCAGGATGATCTTCGGCTCGGCGAGCACCGCTGCCGCCGTGTCGGTCAACGGCAGCGACGGGCCCAGTGAGGTCGGCGCGACGAGCCGCTCGACGGCCCAACTCCCACCGGGGGGTCGGGCCAATCGCACGTCCACGACCAGTTCGCGGTTCCACGGTCCCGAGACGGTGTGCAGGTTCTGCTCCACCAGGGCGATGACGGCAGCGGTATCCGAGGCGAGCCCGCCGTACTGCGGATAGACGACGGTCAGTTCCCCGGCGCGGGCGTCCGGCAGTTGAAGTATCGACGCTGTCGACGCCACCGGCGGCGACGCGCCGGCGCGGATGAGGGTGCCCACGGCCGTTTCGCCGTCGCTCCAGTTTCCGGCGTTTTCCAGAAACGCCGCTGCGGTGCGCTTGATCTCCGGGCGTACTTCACCCGGCGCCGGCTGCCATCGGCTTGCCGCGGCGGACAACGGGGAACGAGGGGAACCGAGTTCGGCTCCACCCAGGTGAGGTGGCTGCGGTGTCGGCGTAATCACCGAGGGCGCAGGCCGTGGCGGGGCGGGGCCGAGGGTGCAGGACGCCACGGTGGCGGCTGACCCCGCAGTCAGCACCGTCAGCAATTGGCGCCGGGTCAGCTTCATCGGGGATCTGCCCCACCCTTGTCGCAGAACGTGCCGTGGCGGGCCGGAGGCACCACGGGGTGACGATAGCTGCGCACCATGTCGCCGTCGCGCGTGCGGTACTCGCTCCCCGGGCTCCATCCCAAGCGTTCATAGAACGCGCCGGCCCCGTCCGAGCCGGCGCTGGTGAACAACTCGGCGGTAGCACAGCCGCCCTCGTGCGCGTGGCTGAGAAACAGCTCGACCAGGCGGGCACCGACGCCGCTGCCCCGCAGCGACGGGCGAACGGTGACCGCGGCCAGCACGGCTACCGGCGCAGAATCGGTCCCTGCCGGGGGTGCGGCAGTCTGGTAGGTGAGTGTGCCAAGCAGGCGACGCGTCCACGGCCTGGCTCGGGTGCGCACGAACCGCACCGCCAGTGACGGGTGGCGCAGCAGTGACACGGCGGCGACCGCTGCCAGGACCAGCAGACAGCGGCGGTCGGCCAGCACCGCCCGCATATGTGCCGCTTCGTCGATCGAACCGAACAAGAAACCGCACACGTGCCCGCGGGCGTCGCACCGACAGACTGCGACCAGCGCCACGCCGTGCGGGGAATCAAGGTAGGTCCGGTGCCAGCGACGCATGAATCGTGGCCCCAGGCCGGGGAAGAAACCGGCCGGTAGCTGTTCAACGTGCAACTGCGCGGTCGCGCCGAGATCAGCGATCGTGGCGTACCGCAGCACGAGATCGTCCTCCGTCGCCGGTCCCGGCCGTGGGCAAGGCGCCGTCCGCGCACGGTAGAGCAGGCGGTAGCGCCACGTCGGTCGACACATAAGCTGACTCCCTTCTTCGGTCAAATCAGACCGGGCCCGGCCACTTGCGCGCCGGAAATGCCGGCTCGGTTAGTGGGAGAGCGGCCAGAGCTCGGAAACTCGACAGTGAAACTTGCATCTCGGCCGGGCCCGTCACTGTGCGCTCGAATGTTCCCGCCGTGGGCTTCGACGAGTGCGCGAGTGATGGTCAGGCCGATACCGCTGCCGCCACTGGGGCGCTCAGTCCTCGTAGATGAAGGACACGGACCATTCGCCGTTGAGGATCGACGGCTCACCGGCTTTATCATAGAAGATCGGGACCGACCGGATGGCTAGGCCCTCGATGGGGCCATGCTCCGGGGTGCTCACCGGAATGAGTAGCTCGCCGGCACCGCCAGCCTCGACGATGTACTCGTTGGTACCGCCCTGACGCACCTCGTAGACGTTCATCGTCGACTCGCGCAGCTCGGTGGACAATCGGACGGTCAGTGTGTGCTCGCTGCGCACCACGAATTCGGGCACCGGGTTGGTGAAGGAGTTGCCGTCCAGGTCGGTCGCGGTGAAGGGCAGAGCCTTGACGGTGCTGCGGTCGGTGGCCACGGTGATCTCCGACAGCACACCGAACCGGGCTTCCGACCCCTTCCACGCCCCCAGGATGGCGGCGATCATGATGATCATCCACGCCAGGATCGCCCAGGTGGCCGGGCGGACACGGCGGCCGGTCAGTTCGGATTCATTGCGGGAGCTCACAGTTTCGTTCTGCCGATCTCTTCGTAGTCGGACTCAGGGAGCCACCGGCTTCCCCGAGGTGCCGCGAACGGTTCCACCTAGCCCAGTGTGGTTACCCGGCTCGCCTCGCACGGTGCCAAAAAGCGTCTCCTGCCCGAGTCGGACCGGGGCGATAGCCGGCCCCGTTTCTTTCATTTCGCGGAGTTGGATGCTGCGCTTTCTAAAGCAGATATCGAGGCTGCGAAGTGCTCCTCAACCGTTCAGTTCAGGCCAGCATAGGAGTGCAGACCGGAGACCACGATGTTGATAAAGAACAGATTGAAGATGAGCACCGCAAACCCGGCGAGGTTGATCCAAGCGGCCCTCTTGGGGCCCCAGCCACTGGTGGCACGGGCGTGCAGATAGCCGGCGTAAAGGACCCAAGAGACGAAGGAGGCAGTCTCTTTGGGGTCCCAGCCCCAGAAGCGACCCCACGCGCCCTCGGCCCAGACAGCGCCCAGCAGGATGCCCACGCTGTAGATCGGGAATGCGATCACAGCGGTGCGATAGGCCAGTCGGTCGAGAGTGTCGGCATGCGGTAGTGGGCGGGAAAGCCCAGAGCTCCAGCCCGTTTCCTGACCCTGCGGTTGCCACACCCGGATCAGGTACATGATCGAGGCGACGCCGGATATCAGCAGTATGGCCGATCCCAGCGAGATGATCGAGACGTGGATGGGCAGCCAGTACGACTGCAGTGCCGGCACGACGGGAGAGGCTTCGGAATACAGGTTGGTGCCGCCGAAAAACAGCAGGATCAGAACCGGTACCAGTACGAATGGCCAGGCCACCTGTAGGGCCGGCTTGCGCAGGAAAATCAGCCCGGCGCCCACTCCCAGCAGCGTGGTGGCCAGAATGAACTCGTACATGTTGCCCCACGGGAAGCGACCTGTGGCCACCCCGCGCAGGATCAGCGCAGCCGCTTGGAAGAGGAAGGCGATGATGATGAATAGCTGTGCGATCCGTGCCCAGCGGACACTGCCTGCGGACTCACGGTCCTCGTCTCCGGTGTCGGTGAGAGAGGTTGATTCTGTGAGCCCGGGCCCACCGGCACCCACTAGGTTCCGGCTTGATTTAGTCACCTTGGCTACCCGGAATCCGGCGTAGTAGATCAACGATGCGACAAGCGCCAGCACGTATAGACCGAACGCGGACCTATACGCCAGGTCGCTGTAGGTGGAGAGCGTCTCGTTGACAGGCAGTCCCTGCGCGAGAATTACAGTGTTCACCGGATGTTGTCCTTCCACGAAGCGTCGGGGTCGTCGCCTCGACTAGATGCAGTGTCGCCAGGTTCGGGCAAGACGGGTGTAGCAGTAGCAATGGTGGCCAGCCGGTCCCGGAGGTCGTCGAATTCCCGGCCCCAGCCCGATCTGTCCGTCTTGGCGAGGCCGCCCAGGTCGACGCGGGTCGCCTGGGCCTCGTCGACAATGATCCGTGCCCAGATCCTTCGGCGACGGACCATCAATGACAGGACGAGTCCACCCACCATGACGGCAGCGAACACGCCAACCCAGATCTGAGTAGGGTCCTCCGAGACCTGGATGTTGATGAACTCGTCGGCTCCGTCGAAGCGAACCTCGGTGCCATCGGGCAGGGTCGTGGATTCGCCGGGCATGAGGTTGACGCGGGCCCTACGCTCCAACGCGCCCGACTCCATTAGGTCGGGGTCCAGCGAGAAGATCGACTGTGCGCCGCCATTGTCCAGGCCGGCGTTGCCCTGGTAGACGTCGATCGCCACCGCCGGGTCGTCCATCCGCGGGAAACGGGAGCTGAGTATGGTGCCGTCGAACGAGGCGGTCGGTGCGAACAGCCCCTGGATGGCGATCTGCTGCTCAAGGCGATCGTCGATGTCCGGGTACATGCCGGCTGGCGGATCAAAGCGCATGATGCCGGAGGAGAGAAAAGTCAACAGGTCCGTCGGTTGCCACTGCACTGTGTCTGTACGGGTTTCGCCGTTGGGGAACGTGACCGTGAACGTGGGCGCGAAGCCGTGACCTTGGAGGTAAACACGAGTACCGCCGATGCGCAGCGGGTGGTTGACCTGCAACGTGTAGGGATCCCATGTGTCTGGATCGGTGGTGGTGACCTCCTCACTGAAGCGAATGTTGGAGGTGAACATCTCCGCCTGGCCATTGGGTAGATAGTCGGTACGGAAATCTTCGACCTTGATACAGAACGGCGCCAAGTCAGTGCCGTCTACCAGCAGACCTGCCCGGAACGAGTCGTACGCACTAGGCGTGGTGTTGCAGAAGGCCGGCGATTCCTCGTTGGCGATGATCACCCGCATGCCCTCCGCGTACACGAACTTGCCGGCCGCGAACGCGATCAGCAGGAACAGCAAGCCGAAGTGGAATACGATGTTGCCCACCTCGCGCGCATACCCGCGCTCCGCGGACAACTCGATGCTGCCCGACACGCGACCGTCCCCGTTGTTGCGACGGACCCGCCAGCCCTTGAGGCTCTTTTGGACCTGGTCCGCAGCCTGCTCCGGCGTGGCCGTGGTCCGGTACGCCGCATGATGCGGCAGGCGCGCAAGGTTACGCGGGGCAAGCGGCGGCGGGGCCTTGAGTTGTTTGACCAGATCAATCGACCGCGGCGTCAGGCAGCCCACCAGCGATATAAACAGCAACACGTACACGGCTGTGAACCACCAGCTGGAGAACACGTCGAACAACTG
The DNA here is from genome assembly GCF_017168155.1 of Dietzia sp. KRD202. Lineage (NCBI taxonomy): Bacteria > Bacillati > Actinomycetota > Actinomycetes > Mycobacteriales > Dietziaceae > Dietzia > Dietzia sp. KRD202. Next base: position 15,376 of record NZ_JABFAN010000073.1, read on the forward strand.
GAGCTTGTCGAAGAACTCCCCCAGCCAGCCGTTGTCCGCGATGTACTGATTGACGTTTCCTTGGTTGAGGCTGCGCTGCGGCAGGAGTGCCCCCGGTATCGCCGCCACTGCCAGCAGAAATAGCAGAATCAATGCCGTGCGCATCGCGGTGAGAGTGCGCCATGAGTTCCGCAGGAACGCGGTGACCGGAGCCATCCTAGGCACTGATATGAGTCCCCTCTGCCGTTCCCGGCGCGACGAACCGGAACGAGGGGCAGCTTCGGTGGGGCGTCACCGGCTTCATAGCATCATCAGCACCGCTGTAGCACGCATAGTCACATCTGTAGATTGTCCTTCGCCGACCCCATTGATTCGGTGGGGGTTTGATGAAGGTCTGATCAAGATCAAGCATGCGATAGGCACCGGTGGCAGACCTACGACGATGATTGAGGCCTTATGTTCACATCCGATTCTCGAGACGCCGGACCTGAAGGTGAGTCACCGACCACGCGCGCGACCGCAGGGCTGCGGGCGATGGTCATCGAAGATGAGCGTGAGCTCGCCGATCTCATCGGTACCTATCTGACCCGCGAGGGCTTCGACATCACGATCGTTCACGACGGGCAGGATGCAGTCGACCTGATCCGGCAGATTGATCCCGACGTCGTCGTGCTAGACCTCGGCCTTCCGCGACTGGACGGCGTCGAAGTGTGCCGCCAGTTGCGCACCTTTTCCGATGCGTATGTCGTCATGCTCACCGCCCGCACCGAGGAGGTCGATACCCTCATCGGACTGTCCGTGGGAGCCGACGACTACATGACCAAACCGTTCAGCCCACGAGAGCTCATGGCCCGCATCCAAGTCATGCTGCGCCGTCCTCGATCGTCTACAGCCTTACGCTCCCCGTCTGCGGCCTCCGAACGCAGAGAGCTGCGAAGGATTGGGGCACTGGCGATCGACGTCGAAGGCCGCGAGGTCACCGTCGACACCACCCCGGTTCAGTTGACCAGGACCGAGTTCGACCTCTTGGCGGCACTGACGCGAGACCCCGGCTTGGTGCTGTCCCGGACGCAGTTGATCAGTGCCATCTGGGGGCCTGACTGGGTCGGCGACACGCACCTGGTTGATGTCCACATCGCGCACCTCAGACGCAAGCTCGGAGACACTGCGTCCCGGGGCGCGTACATCCGCACCGTCCGCGGTGTCGGCTACCGCACCGGAGATGGTCAGTGAGCCGGATCGATCTGGGTGACAACGTGACGCGCCTCAAGCGGTGGTTCACCACTGCCACCTTCGGTACCCGGCTACTGGCGGCGCTCGCTTTTGTGATGATCGGTTTCGCAGTCAGTGCCTGGGTCGTCGCCGCAATACTTGCCCCCGGGATCTTCCACGAGCATCTGGAGATGGCCGGACTGTCACAGAACTCCTCCGAAGCAGCCCATATGGAGGAGGCATTCAACTCGTCAATGATGCTGTCTTGGTCGATCGCACTGGCGGTATCGGTGATCTTGTCGCTGGCTGTCAGCGGCTACATCGCCCGCCGCGTTCAACGATCGATCACCCCGGTCACCCGATCAGTCCAGCAGATCTCCGGTGGACAATACGACTCACGAGTGCACGAGCCGAGAATAGGTCGTGAATTCGACGATCTTGTCGTCAGCTTCAACGAACTGGCACGACGACTAGATGCCACCGAAACCACACGCCGACGGATGCTTTCAGATCTCGCACACGAGTTGCGGACTCCCCTGGCCACGCTCGAATCCCACCTTGAGGCGATCGAAGACGGTGTCCGTGCACTCGACGACGACACGCTGCGCATTCTGCGAACCGCGACTGGTCGGCTAGGCCGGCTCGCTCACGACGTCAGCGCGGTGTCCCGAGCCGAAGAACACCTCACGCGTCTCATCCCCATCGGTACCGACACTCGCAGCATCATCGCGGCCGCGATCGACGCCCTGCGCCCCGAGTACTCGCACAAAAATGTGCTGCTCCAAGCACGTATTGATCAGGCAATACCGATCACTGTCGACAGTGATCGAATCAACCAGGTCCTGACCAACCTTTTGCACAACGCGCTCCGCCACACCGACTCAGGTGGGATGGTCACCGTCACCAGTCGCCTACACGAGGGGAACGTGGAGATCACTATCGCCGACACTGGAGAAGGCATCGCAGCGCAGCACCTCGACCACATTTTTGACCGCTTCTACCGCGTCGACACCGCACGCGACCGGGCACACGGGGGAAGCGGCATCGGGCTCACCATCACCCGTGCGCTCGTCGAAGCCCACGAAGGCCATATCCGCGTACACAGCGACGGGCTCGGCCGCGGCGCCCGATTCACGATCTCCTTACCGCAGACCCCGGCTCACTCCAAGGGCTGACTGAGTTGGTCGCGATATCGTTTTCCCGGAGCCACTCGATGGGGTCGGCGCGCTCCCGTCCCTCGTTCAACCACACCTCGAAGTGCAAGTGCGACCCGGTGGAAAAGCCACGACTTCCCATGAGGGCAATCGTCTGTCCAGCCTGTATACGCTGGCCCGTGGACACGAGAACCTCTTCCATGTGTCCATAAACGGTCATCGTGCCCTCATCCGACAGCAGTCGGACCCAATTGCCGAACCCTTGCGCCGGGCCGGCATCGATGACGGTCCCGTCAGTGGCCGCCACGATCGGGGTTCCGATCACGTTTGCGATATCGATGCCGCCGTGGAGCGAGCCCCAGCGTTGGCCGAACTCAGACGTGAGGGTCCCGACTGTCGGCATCGCTGCTGTTGGACGGCGCGCGGTCTCCTCGGCAACTTGCCGGCGAGCGTCGATTTCGGTGCCTGCCGCCAATGACGACACCATGGCGGCAGCGCTCTCCAGCGGGATGTCGCCTTGCACCGCAACGGGCCCAGGCAGTTCAGCCGGGGGAAGGGCTATGTCTCCAGACTGGCCAGCAGGACTGATCGACTCCTCGTGCGCGATGAGGTGAATGTGCTCACCACCAGCCTCTGTGTGCTGGTCCACTAGAAAACTTATCGAGGACACGATGGCCCCGGCGGCGACCGTGACGACGACGACCTGATCGCGTAACTCGGGCCGGGCGGAGGGTTGGCGATGCGTACCGCCACCTCGAGGGCGACCAGAACTCGCCCAGATGTCGACAGTTGAAGGGTGTTCCTCGCGGTGTGCACGTCTTCGCTCCACTGCCGCCGTGTCTCCCCTGCCGCTATACCGTGATGGTTTCGTGATGTGACTTCTGCTCGAACTTAGACGAGCAGAGTCCGCCGTCGCAAGAAGTGGGGGCCTCGTCACCCGTGTCGAAGAACGACCGGGAGCGGCCCCCACCAGCGTGCATCGTGCCTAGAGTCTCCCTCTGACCACAGCCTCTGGCAGCGTTCATCAAGCTGCCTGTTGCGAGTGTCAGGGACTACGTGGGCGACATGGGAAGGCCTTCGGAAGCTGGACGTCCTGACAGGCTTCACCCAGGTTCACCCCAACTGGCCGCGCACCAAATCAGCACCGCGTCAGCGACCGTCACGTCCGGGATCTTGATCAGACCTTCATCAAACCCCGACCGAATCAAGAGGTCAGCACAGCACAATCTCCAGATGTGACAGTGCGTGCGGCATTGGGGGACAAGTGGGGCGGGTCGCCGGCCGCCTCCCACCACGAAGAAGTGGACGAGCAGCTCGAGAAAGGGAAAGTGTCGCGATCACAAGATTTACAGATTTCCGGACGATTGTTGTTGCTCGCACGAGCGGTGGCGTTAGTGACAGTCAGCGCCCTCGGACTCCTCTTCACTTCGGCAGGGGTGCTGGTCCAGGACGGCACCAGTCTGGACGTCCACAGCTCGGCCGCCATCGCCCTTCATCTCCTCACCGGCGTGCTGGCTCTGGTTCTAGGGTGGCGCGCGTGGGCTACACGGCGAGGTCGCTGGGCTGCAGTCGTCGCCCTCGTCCTGTTCGGGGCCACGTTCGCCCAAGCGAGCTTAGGGGGCAGCTCGACCTTGGCATTCCACATCGGCGTAGCCCTGGTGCTCACGGTCCTGTGTACGTGGCTGGCCGCCTGGACTTTCGGTAGATCACTATACGAGGAGATCGAATGAGACTGCGCAGGACACTCACCGCCTCCGGCACCACCGCCGCCCTGCTCCTAGCTGTGGGCTGCGCCGGGAACGACACGGGCGCGCCAGAGCAGGCAGAGCAGCTCCAGACGGGCGAGAGAGCCGAGAAACAGGTCACGATGGCCGAGGTCCAGCAGAACGATTCGACCGACTCGTGTTGGACCGTGATCGAGAACATCGTCTACGACCTCACCGCGTGGGTCGACCAACACCCGGGCGGGCCGGACCGGATCGAGCAGCTGTGCGGCACAGACGGGACAGAGAGTTTCACCGACCAGCACAGTGGAGCGTCCCAGCCACAATCGCGGCTCGCCGAGTTCCAGATCGGCCAGCTCGCCGGGTGACCCGGCAGATATGCTTCCGATCCGCTCTGTGCGTCCCGGTCGGAGGCATGTGCCGGGCCCCGCTCCGGGGCCGCGCGCGTGGACTCAGCGAGGCCGTGAACGGGTTCGATTCGCTCCCCCCGCGACCTCTGCGGAAGACGAGAGCACACCTCGCGAGCGTGACATGACAACACGACAGAAGAACCGTGGGCCGCAATCGGTGGTACTGCCAGCAGTCGGCCTCAGGATGGGCGGGGTTACCCGAAATCAACCGCGGTCAACGCCTTCTCGGCGGTGGCTAAATAGTCACCCCGTCGGCCGTGCGCTTGGTCGAATGGTGTCGTCATTGGGCGCAGGAATACTGCTGTACACCAGTTTCCCGCCTCTATCCTTGTGGTTTCTCGCCCCGGCCGGTCTTGCCATTTTGGTTCTGTCGGTCCGAGGGATCGGCGTGCGCGGCGCGTTCGGATTGGGATACCTGGCTGGTCTCGGGTTCTTCGTACCTTTACTGCCCTGGGTGGGGGTTTATGTCGGCGCTGTCCCCTGGCTAGCATTAGCGGCGCTACAGGCCGTGGCAGTCGCTGTCTTCGCTGGGGCCACCGCACTGGTGGCGCGGCTGCCCGGGGCTGCACTGTGGATCGCGTGCTGCTGGGTGGCCACCGAAGCGGTTCGAGCGCGCCTGCCCTTCGGTGGGTTTCCCTGGGGCCGGCTGGCGTTCGGTCAGACTGATGGACCATTGCTGGCGATCGCTCAGATCGCTGGGGCGCCAGGGGTGAGCCTGTCCGTTGCACTGGTGGGCAGCGCGACGGCTGCAGTGGTCGTCGGACTTGCTCGGCGCTCCGCCTGGCGCTCGGTGTCGCTGCTCGGGTCGGTGCTTGTGACCGCCTCTGCACTCGGCTCGATGCCCGTCCCTACCGCAGCGGTCACCACCCCCTCTAAAACGGTTGCCCTAGTCCAGGGCAACGTGCCCCGACTCGGTCTGGATTTCAACGCGCAACGGCGCGCTGTACTGGACAATCATGTGGCTCGTACCGACGCTCTCGCCGCCGAGGTCGCAGCGGGGGTGAAGCCCGCACCGGATCTGGTGATCTGGCCGGAGAACGCATCAGACATCGACCCGTTTCGCAATGCCGACGCTGCAGAACAGATCGATGCGGCCACAGAGGCGATCGGCGCTCCAATCCTTGTGGGGGCGGTGGTGTCCACTGGCTCCGGTACCACCCGAAATACAGCGCTGGTGTGGGAGCAAGGAACAGGACCTGGCGATGCGCACGACAAAAGACGCCTGGTTCCATTTGGTGAATATCTGCCAATGCGATCGATCGTGAGCAAGCTTTCGCCTTATGCCGCGCAGGCGGGCAACTTCGTGCCCGGTAACGGCGATGGTGTGGTGACCATCGATGAGACACCGCTCGCTGTGGCCACCTGTTATGAGGTCGCGTTCGATGATCTGGTGGCCGAGTCGGTTCGGTCGGGGGCGCAGTTGATCGCGGTACCAACGAACAATGCAACCTTCGGCGATACCGACATGACCTATCAGCAGCTGGCGATGTCGCGGCTGCGCGCTGTCGAACACAACCGCACGGTGGTGGTAGCGGCCACCAGCGGTGTCAGCGCGATTATCGCGGCGAATGGCGATGTCCTCGAGCAGACCGAAATGTTCACTGCCGATGCCCTCGTCGCACAGGTCCCGCTCAATACCGAGTTCACACTTGCCACCCGATTACGTTCAAT
>NZ_JABFAN010000008.1:0-23867 GCF_017168155.1 Dietzia sp. KRD202
TGGCCGGCCTCTTCCGAAACCAGATGCCGACGTCATGCTGCGCCTGAAACCCGCGGCCCCAGCGGGGTGGACGAGGGCTCCCGCGGCGGCCCGCCTGGCGCCGTGAATGTGCCTTAAAAACCTACAGTCTTATGAGACACCAGGCGGGGACCGGACGCCGAGACCGCTTCATGGGCCGATGGGCACCTTCTGCCTCTCGCGAAGTCGTCTCACCGTGAACTGTCGCAGGGTGGTGCTCGGTAGGGGTTTGTGAGTCATAATCATGTCATGAGGCTCTTGGGGTACACCCGCGTGAGCACTGCGCGTCCTGACTCGCAGTACTGACGCGGGTGTACCCCAGATGCCTCATAGCCCGATTCTGCCCCACAAATCCCTACCGAAGCCGGCTCTGAAACAAATTACGTCAAGACGACTTAGTGAGACTCCGGTGGGTGCCTGTAGCGCCAGGAAACCTGTTCAAAACTGGCCGTAGTCCTGGACGAGATTAAGTGTCTTGACAACCTTTAGGTTTTTAGGGCGTTGTCACAACAGTTCAGCAGACGCTGTATAGTTCAGCAAGTGCTGACTATTGCTTCTCGTGTCGATGTGATGAACCGGTTAGGGCGGGCGATGGCCGACCCGACACGGTCCCGAATACTGCTGACCTTGCTGGAGCAGCCGGCCTACCCGGCGGAGCTGGCCCGGGATCTGGAGCTGACACGGTCGAACGTGTCGAACCATCTGGCATGCCTGCGCGACTGCGGGATCGTTGTCGCAGTGCCCGAAGGTCGCCAGACCCGGTATGAGATCGCAGACCCGCACTTGGCCCGGTCGCTATCTTCCTTGGTCGAGATCACCCTCGCGGTCAACGAAAACGCCTCCTGCTTGGAGCCCGACTGCTCAGTGCCGGGTTGTCACGCCACGGAGGTGCAGGCGTGATCCTGTCCTCGGCCCTGCAGGCGATCGGCCTGTTCATTGCCACCAATATCGACGACATCATCGTCCTGTCGCTGTTTTTCGCCCGCGGAGCAGGCCAACGCGGAACCACCGCACGCATTCTGGCCGGCCAGTATCTCGGGTTCGCCGGCATCCTCGGCGTGGCTGTGCTCGTCTCCCTGGGCGCGGGAGTCTTCCTGCCCCCGCAGGCCATCCCTTACTTCGGGCTGATCCCACTGGGCTTGGGACTGTGGGCCGCGTGGCAGGCCTGGCGCGGGGACGATGATGACGACGATGCAAAGGTCGAGGGCAAGAACGTCGCCGTGTGGACCGTGGCCGGCGTAACCTTCGCCAACGGTGGAGACAACATCGGCGTTTACGTCCCCGTCTTTCTCAACGTGGGCCCGGGAGCCGTGGTCGCCTACTGCATCGTGTTCCTGGTGCTGGTGGCGGGACTGGTGGGCCTGGCAAGGTTCGTCGCCACCCGCCGACCGATCGCCGAAGTCCTGGAGCGCTGGGAACACATCCTGTTCCCGATTGTCCTGATCGGCCTAGGCGCCTTCATTCTGATCAGCGGCGGAGCATTCGGACTCTGACAAAACAGACGCAAACCCGGCCGCCCACCCGTGAGCCGCCGACTCGCTCTAACCCTTTCGGCCAGAACGCCCGATTGGTACGTCGTACGTCGCCGCCAAGAAGTAACCACAGAAGACCGCCACAAAGCGATCAAGTCCACAGGTATGCCCAATTATGACACGCGGTCCCGTACAATCTAGAGTCTATTGATACACAGACTCGGCGGAGGGGCCTTTTGATAGCGGAGCGGATTGGGACGCTGCGGGGGCGGTCGGGTGACGGTGGCGAAGAGGTCCTCATCGTCAGCCGCGGGAAGGTCCAGACACGGTTCCGTCGCCGAGACGAGTTGGACTGGGGCTTGCGCGTGGAGACGACGGACTCGGAGAACATCGTCGAGGGGAAACAGAAGCCGGCCCGCCGATCGTCACGGCCACGCGGACAGCGGGTGGCGTACGTGCGAGTGTCCGCCGCCGACCAGAACGAAGCTCGCCAGCTCCAAGCGGTGGGGGAGTGCGACCGGATTTATGTAGAAAAGGAGTCGGGGCGATCGCGTACTGGCCGAGAGAAGCTCGCTGAGTGCATCGGGTACCTGCGAGACGGTGACGAGCTTGTTGTTGCTTCGATGGACCGACTCGCTCGCTCCCTGGTCGACCTCAAGCAGATCGTGGGTGAGATCACCGCCAAGGGCGCGAGCGTGGAGTTCGTCCACGAACGGGCCACCTACGCCGCCGGCGGTGGTGCTGGTGCTGTTCATCGCCGCTCACTCGATGCTCGGTAGGTGGCTATACGGACACCCGCCGACCGGCGTGGATCCGGCCAGCGCGCGGATTGGCGCGCAACTGATGTTCTACGGCGGCGAGGTCATCGACTTGGCTCTGCTCATCCTGCTGTTCAGTGGCTGGTATCCGCGAGCGAGCCCTCAACGCGGGCTACTTGTACTGCCCACGCAGGTTGTGTACGCGGTCTGCGGGTGAGGCGCCTCGTAGCGCGGTGTGGCCGCGGTGGAAATTGTAGTGGTGCAGGAATGCGGGTAGGCGAGCCGCGCGGTCGGATTCGCTGACGTACGCGGTGGCGTAGGCCCATTCTTCGAGCATGGTGCGGTTGTAGCGCTCGACCTTGCCGTTGGTCTGCGGGCGGTACGGGCGGGTGCGCTTGTGTGTGATATTGCCTCCGAGGGCCTCGGCGAAGGCGTGGGAGCGGTAGCAGGAGCCGTTGTCGGTCAGCACCCGCCGCACGGTGATCCCGGCGTCGGCGAAGTAGGCGTGGGCCCGGTGCCAGAACGCGGCCGCGGTCTCCTTGCGCTCGTCTTCTAGAAGCTCGCTGTAGGCCAGGCGTGAGTGGTCGTCGACGGCATTGTGGATGTACCAGTAGCCCATCCCGCGTTTGCGGTCACGCTTTCCCTTCACCCGGCCCAAGACCTTGTGCCCGCCTCCGTCGGGGATGCGGCCAAGTTTCTTGATGTCCACATGCACCAGATCGCCCGGCGCCTCGTGCTCGTAGCGACGCGGGCGCCGCGTGTGCGCCCGGACGGGCGCGCCGGTGGCCGGGTCGGTGAATGCCAGCCTGACGCAGCTGTAGCGGGACAGGATCTTGTGCACCGTGGACGGTTGCATGCCCAGGTGGTAGGCGATCCGGGCCGGGCCCCACCGGCGGGATACGCGCAGACCGAGCACGCGGCGTTCCCGCCGCCGCGGCGTCTGGGTCGGGTTGTGGTGCGGGCGGCTGGAGCGGTCGACCATGCCGGCCTTGCCCAGCTGCCGGTACCGGCGGGCCCACTTGCGGGCGGTGGTGACCGAGACACCGAACCGCTCCGCCGCTCGCCGCGGTACCCAATCGTCGACGACGACACACCGAGCCAGACGCAGTCTTCCCGTCGGAGTCAGCGGGGCGTTAGCGTGGGACACGAAGACCTCCGTTGTGGATGTGTTTGCTTGGTCGCTTTCACACCTCACACGGAGGTCTTCCTCATGTCAGCCCGCCATGCCGACCGGTGACACAACGTCCGTGGTCAGTACAGCTACTGTCCCGCAATCCTTCTCGTAGTTATCCCTTCCCACAGGCCCGCATATCCACAGCATCGAAGGAGTGAGCAGTATGACCCAGAACCGAGCAGTCCATGTTGCCCGAGCGGCCGGAACCGGAGCGGTGGCCGGCTTAGTAGGGGCCGGATTGATGGTCATCGGCGAGAAAGCCGAACAGGCGATCACGGGCAGGCCGAACTCGTACGTCCCGGCGCGCGCCCTGCTCACGCTGTTGGGCCAAAAGCCTGGCGACGACGACCGCCCGGACGGGTGGAACCACCTCATGCACTTCAGCACCGGCGCGGCGCTGGGTGCTATTCGCGGCGTGTGGGCGGCCACCGGGATCCGAGGAGTTCATGCGACCGTGTGGCACACCGCCGTCCGGCTGGGATTTGACCAAACCGTGGAAAACGCCACCGGAGTCGGAGCGCCGCCGTCGACCTGGCCCGCGAGTGAGCAGGCCGTGGACATCCTTCACAAAGCCGTCTTCGCCGCCATCACCGGCGCGGTCGCCGAACGGCTGCTACCGCCCACCCTGCAGTCACAGCGTGGACGCATCAGCCACTGACCCCCGCCCTGAAGATGGTGGGTATCGCTAGCCACAGCAGCGCGACCGCCGAGATTCTGCACTCGGGAAGTGACCGCGGTTCTTGCTGACCTTGCGCAGTTTCTCCAGGCACGAGTCAGTGCAGCCGGAAGCCGGACGGGCCACCTATCCGACGCTGTCCCGGTGTGCCGGTGCTGTGGAACTGGCCGTGGTCTTGTGGTCACGCGGAGCAGTGCCCGGGGCAAGGATCGCTAGCAAGACTGCGGCTGCGGCGGTGAGGATTGCCAACGTAAGTGTGGCCTGACTGCTGCCGTTGACAAATGCCTCTTTGGCGTAGTCGACCAATGGTTGCGCCATTGGTCCGGCTTGTGCGGCGATCTCTAGGGCGGCGGCCAGGGAGTCGGAGACCGGACCGCGGGCAGGTTCGGGTAACTGAGGCAGGGCGGGTTGGATGTGGCGGGTGTATCCGGCGGCCAGCACACTGCCGGCCACTGCGATCCCCATCGCAGCGCCGATCTCGCGGGCCGCATCGTTGACTGCGGCGGCGACCCCGTGTTTGCTCTCCGGAGTTTCGGCGATGATCGCGTAGGTCGCTGGGGCTGTGCATAGTCCGAGCCCTGCGCTCATGATCAACAGCGGCCATAGCAGGTCGAGGTAACGTGCATCGACGGTCATCCGGCTGACCAGCATCAGGCCAACTGCGATGGTCGCCAGACCGGCGACGGTCATCACTCGTAGTCCAAATCGCTGTGACAGTCGGGGGGCGATCACCGAGATCACGATCAGGGGGACCGTCATCGGCACCAATCCCAACGCCGAGGCCAGCGGTCCGTATCCCAGGATCAGTTGCAGGTACTGCACCAGGAGTAGGAATACCCCGAAAGTGACCAAGAATTGGATGGCCACCGACAACGAGCCGGCGCTGAAGCCGCGCTTGGCGAACAACCGAACATCCAACAAGGGGGCCGAGGATCGCAGCTCAATCAGGATAAAAAAGGCTGTCGCCAATATGCCGGCCCCGGCGCTGGCGAGAACGATCGAGTCGGCCCAGCCTCGCGCGGGAAACTCGATCGTGGCGAATACGATTCCCGCAACCGCGACTGCAGCTGCCGCCGCGCCCACCCAGTCCACGGGAGGGTGATCATGCTGGCTGGACTCAGCGATCGTGCATGCCAGCGCGGCCAGTAGGGCTCCCGCTGCGGTCAGTCCGACAAATACCGACACCCACGACCAGCGCTCAAGCAGCACCCCGGCGCCGAGGATGCCTAACACTGCTCCGGAGCCGGCGACTCCAGCCCACACACCTACTGCTCGGCCGCGATGAACGGCGGCGAAACCAGCAGTCAGAATCGATAGCGTCGAGGGCATTACCAGTGCAGCGCCCGCCCCGGCAATCGCTCGCGCAGCGATCAACCAGGCCGGGTCAGACAGGAGCAGGGGAAGTGCGGATGCCATGGTGAATATCGCCAGGCCTATTACGAGAACTGCGCGTCTGCCATAGCGGTCACCGATCGCTCCAGCGGGCAGGACCAGGCACGCCAGTACCAGCGTGTAGCCGTCGACGATCCAGGTCAGCTGGGCTTGCGTCGCTCCAGTCTCTACCGCAATCTCCGGTAATGCCGAATACAGCGCGGCCATGGCCGCGACCACCAACGCCACGGCTAGGCACGACACCGTGAGCATCCACCATTCGGCTCGGGTCCACCGGGATGACTCGGTGATGGTCTGTTGGGGTGAGTGCATCGCCGGCCCCTTGCTGTGAGATGGTCGGTCTTGGTCTGAGACAAGTAGTATCACAGTATCCGGCTGGCTGGACAGGTTAGCTTGGACGAGAAGTGACCGTCGGCCGAAGGGGAGAGCGTGAACGACTGGAGTGCTGACCGGCCCGCTACGGACGACGATCAGCTCGATCCGCGACTGCTGCGCTCACGAAAACGATTGCTCGACGCTGCCACGCATCTCCTGAGCACTGGCGGTGTAGAGGCGGTTACCGTCGAGGCGGTCACTCGAATGTCAAAGGTTGCGCGGGCCACGCTCTATCGGCATTTCGGCGGGACCGCCCAGTTGCTTGCGGCGACCTTCGAGCGGCTGTTGCCTCGCGTCGAGGTCTCTGCCGACAGTGGGTCGGTACGCGACCAACTCATCGCGCTTCTCACGGCCCAAGCCGACCTGATTGACCAGGCGCCGCTGAACATTACGACTCTGGCTTGGCTGTCAATCGGATCAGTCGGCGGCGATCCTGCCGATTCGGCCGCGATCACCTCACTGCGTAGTCGAGTCATCGAGGAGTACCGGCAGCCCTTTGACCGCATCCTCACACATCCTGACGTTCGAGCACAGCTCGGCAACGTCGACACCACCTTCGCGATCGTTCAACTCCTGGGTCCCGTCGTGTTCGCTCGCCTTACTGGGCTCTGCACGGTCGACCACGACGGATGCGTGCAACTCGTTGATGATTTTCTTGCTGCCCGCAAGCAGGGAGGCGAACCCATCCAGGCCGAGTTCGGCCACGATCTGAACCGCCCTGGCGCCGTCGGATCTCGCTAAATCGGGGCTTCTTCTTGTCGGATGGGTGTGACCGCTCGATCGCCGAGGTCGCCGGGGAGGTGGCGAGGCAACCCTAGAGCCCGGTCGTTTCGGTGCGAGCGGCGGCGAGCCATCCGCTGCAGTCTGAGTGCGGCCGGAACTTCTACCGTCCAGTTTTGACTTCCCGATTAGTCAGGCTGCTGCAAGCGATCGCGAAGCTGACTCCAGAGCTTCAGCCAGTTGAAGCTCGAGCGTGGGCAGGAGGCTAACCGCCGAAGCCACACGTTCCAGCCGAGTACGCACATCGACCTCGTGCTCGATCCCGGCTCGGCCGGCCTCCGTCCATGTCTGTGCACAGTGTCTGGCGGCTACGGCGAGATCTTCGGTCGCGAGGTCACCGGTCAAACGTGCCACGTCCGCGCAGCCGTCAGCGAGCAGCTTTCGGAACAGGCCGCCACCGGTGCCGGCCTTCTCGATGAAAGCGCTCAAGCTGAATAAGAGGATCTCGAGTTCGTCAGCCGGTAGATGGGACCAAGTCCGGACATCAGCGGCGAGCTGGGCGACCGCTGCTAAGCCTTCGGAACCGCTCACCGCGGTCGTGAGATCAACGACTCCTGGCGGAGTTGGGTGGCGCATGTTCGCTGCCGATTGACGGAAAGCCGCTGCGGCAACCTGCGCAAGGTCTGGTAACTCATGCGGCCAGGCGATGCGGTACGTGGTGTGACGTGTCGGTTGTGGGAATGACATCGACGACCGTGCTCGAGCGAGAGCTTCGAACGGAACCTTTTGGACCTCGGCACGGTCGTTGTCAACAACGAAGGCGATCCTCTCCGCCTCGTCGTAACCAATTACCACGATATCGTGGCGACTCATTTGGAGCCGAACCCGCAGGTAGGGCAACTCCGCGATGTCGCCCCATATCAGGGCTGGCCTTCCGGCATCGACCTCCTGGCTAATCCACGACCATCCTTCTCGGGGATCGTCGGTCGTGAGCACTTGGACCTGTGCGCCCAGTAGATGGGGGAGATTTACTTCGAAATCGGAGTCTCTCCCTACCAGATAAAGCGGCGGGAAGAGGTCGCTCGAGCGCAAGTAGGACAGGCCAAGTGACCCCCCGAGGGTGAAGACGAGACCTTCATCGGGCGGTTCTTCCCAGCCGAGGCCTTGCCAGTGCAGGAGGTCTCGCATCGCGGCTGAGCCGCAGTGCCCCCCGACCCGATGTGGATAGTTCTCGATGAGCGTCTGGCGAGTCATCAGAGTTCCTTTCTGAACGGCAGGCGGGCACGAACCGGGCTCTCTTGCTGCGCCAGTGGGATGTCAGCGCCGTTCGTCGAGGCTCCGCCGCTGACCGTGCGAGTCTCGCTCGGGACTGGCTTACCCATTGCGCAAGGAATCGGGAGAACCCGTATGGGCGAAATCGGTCCGGACGAAAGGACGCTGCTGTGTGATGACCTGTTTGCTGAGCATGAAATCACGGGGACGATTGATGCAGTCTGCAGCAAGGAGTTCGCCATCACGGAGGTAGAAGCAGCTGAAGTCGCGGTCCCGGGTGGGGTCACCGCTGAGGACGACTTCGTCGTAACCGGTGTTGAGACCGGCGATCTGCAGCTTGAGATCGTATTGATCTGACCAGAACCAGGGCAGCGACACTGCGCTCTTGGACTTCCCGCAAAGGGTAGCCGCGGCGAGTTTCGCCTGATCGGTTGCTCCGGGTACGCACTCCAGCCGGACTCGGCGACCGTATCGAGAGATGTACTTGCTGGCACAGTCTCCGGCGGCAACGATGGCTGGGTCACTGGTTCGGGCGTGCTCGTCGATCACCACACCATCGTTCAGGGTCAAGCCCGCCGCCTCGGCGAGTTCTGTTCTCGGTTCAACACCGATACCCACGATGACCAGATCAGTCGGAATCGACTCGCCAGTAGATAGTGTGACCTCCCGGACGCAATCGTCTCCGACTAATGCTGCGACTTTGGCGCCCGTTCGGATATCGATGCCCTCCTCTCGGTGGATCCGCTCGAAGAACGTTGATACGTCGGGAGCAGTGACCCGCTCGAGGACGCGAGTGGTCGCCTCGAGCACGGTGACTTCCAGGCCCAGTGCCCGTAGTGAGGCGGCCGTCTCAAGTCCGATGTAGCCGCCCCCGACGATCACCACCCGCCGCCCGGGGGCGGCGGACGTGCGGATCAACTCGACGTCTGCGGCGGTACGAAGGTAATGGACCCCGGCGAGATCGGCCCCAGGAACGCGGAGCTGACGAGGGCGGGCTCCCGTGCACAGCGCGAGCTTGTCGTATGTCAGTGTGTCGCCGGTGCTCATAACGATGTGCCCAGCCGGGGGAGATCGCCGAGCGGGCCCGGATCGCCGAGCTCAACCCGCTCTACCACTACCTCGAGATCGTCCGCGCCCCCATGCTCGGGGAACCCACCGCCGCCTATCACTGGTGGATCGTCCTGGGCTGCATCTCGCGGCGCACCGACTCCACGTCCGCCAAGCCGAACCATGCACCGGTCTCTTCCGCCAGGGCATTGAGGATCCGGTGGTCGGGCAGAGCGTCGGTGCCGGTCAGGGCGGCGGCGAAGGGGCGGGTCCGGCCCTCCCAGTTCACGAACATGCCCGCCTTCTCGGCGACGGCCGCGACCGGCAGGACGACGTCGGCGCGGTCGGTGATCTCACTGCGGCGCAGTTCGAGACTCACGACGAAGCCGGCGGCGTCGATCGCGGCCAGGGCGGCCCGCGGGTCGGGCAGGTCGACGGCCTCGACCCCGCCGACGAGCAGCGCGCCGAGCTCGCCAGCGGCGGCCGCGGCCAACTGCTCGTCGGTGCTCCGGCCGGGCGTCGTGGGCAGATCGTCGCAGCGCCACAGCTCGGCGAGGGTCCGCCGGGCGTCGTCGTCCGAGACGGGAGCGCCGCCGGGCAGCAGTCCCGGCAGGCACCCGGTCTCGAGCGCCCCGCGCTCACCCGCGCGCCGGGGAATCCACGCCAGCCGTGCGCCGGTGGCGTCGGCGAGGGCGGCCGCGGCCGTGAGCCCGCCGGGCACCGCGCCGAGCCGTTCGCCCGCGAGGATGACCGCGCCGGGCTCGCGCAGCAGAGTGGGCAGGGCGCCGCGGGTGGGATCGGTCGCGTGGTCGAGCCCGGCGACGTCGGCGGTCGGTTCGCCGGCGGGGGCCGCGCCGCCGGGGTCTGCACCGCCGGGGTCGGAGGGGACGACGGCGAGGGCGTTCAGCACCTCGGGCTCCGCCCCGGGGACGGTCGGCAGCAGAGCGCCGCGGGTCTTGCGGATGGCCGGGGTGGCGAAGGGCGCGATCGAGAAGACCTTCAGCCCGTGGTCGCGCGCGGCCCGCCGCAGGCGGAGGAAGACGATCGGCGACTCCTCCTCCGGGTCGAAGCCCACGAGGAGGACGGCGGGTGCGGTTTCGAGGTCGGTGTAGGTGACGGCCTCGGCGCTCTGGCCCGGCCCGCCGCTCTGGCCCGGGCCGTTGGATCCCTGCTCCGACTCGCCGCCCGGGCCGCGCCTGGCGACCCGGTCGGCCAGGAAGTCCGCTTCCTCGGCCGAATGGCGGCGGGCGCGGAAGTCGACGTCGTTCGTGCCGAGCACCGTGCGGGCGAACTTGGCGTAGGCGTAGGCGTCCTCGGCGGTGAGCCGCCCTCCGGTGAGGACCCCGGCCCGTCCGCGGGCGGCGGCCAACCCCTGGGCAGCGGTCGCCAGGGCGGTGGACCACGGGACCGGGACCAGTCCGCCGCCCTCGCCGCGGACCATGGGGGTGGTGATGCGGTCGCGCTGGGTGGCGTAGGTGAACGCCCAGCGGCCCTTGTCGCAGTTCCACTCCTCGTTGACCTCGGGGTCGTCGCCGGCGAGGCGGCGCAGGACCTTCCCGCGACGGTGGTCGGTGCGCTGCCCGCAACCGCTGGCGCAGTGCTCGCAGACCGCCGGGCTGGAGACCAGGTCGAAGGGGCGGGCGCGGAAGCGGTACTGCGCGCCGGTCAGGGCACCCACTGGGCAGATCTGGACGGTGTTTCCCGAGAAGTAGGACTCGAACGGCTCGTCGCCGTACACCCCGACCTGCTGCCGGGCGCCGCGCTCGAAGAGGTCGATGAACGGGTCCCCGGCGATCTGCTCGGAGAAGCGGGTGCACCGGGCGCACATGACGCAGCGTTCGCGGTCGAGCAGCACCTGCGACGAGATGGCGATCGGCTTGGGGAACGTGCGCTTGACCTCAGTGAAGCGCGACCGCCCGTGGCCGCTGGACAGGGCCTGGTTCTGCAGCGGGCACTCGCCGCCCTTGTCGCAGACCGGGCAGTCGAGCGGGTGGTTGATGAGCAGCAGTTCCATCACCCCGCGCTGCGCCTTGTCTGCCATCTCGGAGGTGAATTGCGTGCGCACCTGCATGTCCTGGGTGACCGGGGTGGTGCACGAGGTGACGGGCTTGGGCGCGCCCTCGACCTCGACGATGCACTGGCGGCACGCCCCCGCCGGCTCGAGCAGCGGGTGGTCGCAGAAGCGAGGGATCTGCACGCCCAACCGCTCGGCGGCGCGGATGATGAGCGTGCCCGGCGGCACCGAGACCTCGCGGCCGTCGACGGTGAGCGTGACGAGATCGTCCGCGCGGTCGGAATCGGCGCGGTCTGAACCGGCGCGGTCGTGGTCCGGTTCCTGGCCGGGACCGCGGGCGTCGCGGGGGACACCTGACTGGGCGGAGGTCATCGGGCCACCTCCTCGGGTCGTGTGGGATCCGGTCGTGTGACCGGCCGCACTGGCGGACGCCGGGAGCCGGCACCCGCACGGTCGGTCCGGTCGAAGAGGGTGGAGCGGCTGTGGTCGAACGGGCAGCCACCCGGGATGTGCGCGAGGTACTCGTCGCGGAAGAGCGCGATCGACGAGATGATGGGGGTCGCGGCGGCGTCGCCGAGGGCGCAGAACGACTTGCCGGCGACGTTGTCGGAGATGTCGAGCAGTCGGTCCAGATCGTCGGCGGTGGCGGTGCCGTTCTCGAGTCGGTGCATGATCTGCTCCAGCCAGAACGTGCCCTCGCGGCAGGGGGTGCACTTGCCGCACGACTCGTGGGCGTAGAACTCCGTCCACCGCAGCACCGCCCGCACGACGCAGGTGGTGTCGTCGAAGATCTGCAGAGCCTTGGTGCCGAGCATGGTGCCCTCGGCGGCGCAGCCCTCGTAGTCGAGAGGCATGTCGAGCTGGGCGTCGGTGAGCAGTGGGGTCGACGAACCGCCGGGGGTCCAGAACTTGAGGGTGTGGCCCTCGCGGATCCCGCCGGCCAGGTCGAGTAGCTCGCGCAGGGTGATGCCCAGCGGGGCCTCGTACTGGCCGGGCCGGGTGACGTGCCCGGACAGCGAATACAGGGTGAAGCCGGGGGACTTCTCGGATCCCATCGAGCGGAACCACTCCGGCCCGTGCTGGAGGATCGACGGGACGCTGGCGATGGACTCGACGTTGTTCACCACCGTCGGACAGGCGTAGAGGCCGGCGACGGCGGGGAACGGCGGCCGCAGCCTGGGCTGGCCGCGGCGCCCCTCGAGCGAGTCGAGCAGGGCGGTCTCCTCGCCGCAGATGTAGGCGCCGGCGCCGGCGTGGACGATCAGCTCGAGGTCGAATCCGCTTCCGAGGATGTCGCGGCCGAGGTACCCGGCCTCGTAGGCCTCGGCGACCGCCACCTGCAGGCGGCGCAGGACGGGCACCACCTCACCGCGCAGGTAGATGAACGCGTGCGAGGAGCGGATGGCGTACGCGGCGATGATGATGCCCTCGATGAGCACGTGCGGGGTGGCCATCATGAGCGGCATGTCCTTGCAGGTGCCGGGCTCGGACTCGTCGGCGTTGACCACCAGGTAGTGGGGCTTGGCGGCGGCCGAGGACTCGGTACCGGAACCGTCTGTACCCTCGTCGCCGGTCTCCTGCGGGATGAAGCCCCACTTCCGGCCGGTGGGGAACCCGGCGCCGCCGCGGCCCCGCAGGCCGGCGTCGAGGACGGTGGAGATGACCTCGTCCGGTCCGGTGGCCAGGGCGTTTCGCAGGCCCGTGTAGCCGTCGTTCTCCAGGTAGGTCTCGAGCGTCCAGCTGTCGGGGGCGTCCCAGTAGCGGCTGAGGTATGGAGCGAGCGGCATGTCAGGCCTCCTCGTCCGGTGCGGTGGTGGGCGGTGCGGTGGTGGGCGGCTCGGTGGTGGGCGGCTCAGTGGAGTCGCCCGGCCCCGCCGGGGCGCGCATGTCGTGTTCGCGGGCGATCCGCAGCCCGACCAGGGTCGCGTCGCCGGGGGCTCCGTCGTTCGCGCCGGGGCGGGTGTCGGGGAAGCCGGCGAGGAGGCGGGAGGTCTCGCGGAACGTGCACAACGGCGCGCCGCGGGTCGGGGTCACCGTCCGGCCGGCCCTCAGGTCGTCGACGACCTGCCGGGCGGAGGCGGGGGTCTGGTCGTCGAAGAACTCCCAGTTGACCATCATCACCGGGGCGTAGTCGCAGGCCGCGTTGCACTCGATGCGCTCGAGCGTCACCCGGCCGTCGTCGGTGGTGCCGGGCCCGTCGAGCCCCAGGTGGTCTCGCAGGTCGGCGTAGATCTCGTCGCCGCCCATCACCGCGCACAGGGTGTTGGTGCACACCCCGACCAGGTAGTCGCCCGTGGGCGTGCGTCGGTACATCGAGTAGAACGTGGCGACGGCCATGACCTCGGCGGAGGTGAGTCCGACGGCGAGGGCACAGAACTCGATGCCGGCGGGCGTGAGGTGCCCGTCCTCGGCCTGGACGAGGTGGAGGAGTGGCAGCAACGCCGACCGGGCCTGCGGATAGCGGGCGATGATCACCTCGGCGTCGGCCCGCAGTCTCGCCAGGACGTCGTCAGGGTAGCGCCGGCGGGCGTCGGGCCGGACGATCACCCCCGGCTCGTCGGGCTGCTGCCCGAACTGCAGGAAAACCGGTTCGCGACTCGTCGACTCCGTGCTGCTCATCGGTCCACCCCTCCCATCACGGGGTCGATGCTGGCGACCGCGGCGATGACGTCGGAAAGCATCCCGCCCTCGCACATCGCTGCCACGGCCTGCAGGTTGGTGAACGAGGGGTCGCGGTAGTGCACCCGGTACGGGCGGGTCCCGCCGTCGGAGACCATGTGCACCCCCAGCTCGCCGCGGGGGGACTCCACCGGCACGTACACCTGACCCGGCGGGACCGGAAAGCCCTCGGTGACCAGCTTGAAGTGGTGGATCAGCGCCTCCATGGAGCTGTCCATGATCTTGCGGATGTGCTCGGCGGAGTTGCCGAGCCCGTCTGGTCCCACCTTGAGCTGGGCGGGCCAGGCGATCTTGGGGTCGTCGACCATCACGGGTCCCGGTTCGAGCCGGTCCAGGCACTGCTCGACGATCTTCAGTGACTCCTTCATCTCCTCGACACGGATGACGAACCGGTCGTAGCAGTCGCTCGCCGAGCCGGTGATGACGTCGAACTCGTAGTCCTCGTATCCGCAGTACGGGTCGGACCGGCGCACGTCGTGGGGCAGTCCTGTGGCCCGCAGGACCGGGCCGGTCACGCCGAGGGCCATGCACCCGGTGAGATCGAGGTAGCCGACGTCCTGCAGCCGCATCTTCCAGATGGGGTTCTCGCGCAGCAGCAGTTCCATCTCGCGGATCCGCCCGGGCATCACCTCGAGCAGTTCACGCACCTTCGGCACCGCGTCGTCCGGCAGGTCCTGGACCACGCCGCCGGGCCGGACGTAGGCGTGGTTCATCCGCAGACCGGTGATGACCTCGAAGACATCCAGGACCAGCTCCCGCTCGCGGAATCCGAAGAGCATCGGGGTGCTCGCCCCCAGCTCCAGGGCGCCGGTCGCCAGGGCCACCATGTGGGAGGAAATCCGGTTGAGCTCCATGAGCATCACCCGGATGACCGACGCCCTCGGCGGCACCTGGTCCGAGATCCCGAGCAGCTTCTCGACGCCCAGGCAGAAGGCGACCTCGTTGTAGAACGGCGACAGGTAGTCCATCCGCGTCACGAACGTCACGCCCTGGGTCCAGTAGCGGTACTCCAGGTTCTTCTCGATGCCCGTGTGCAGGTAACCGATCCCGCACTGGGCCTTGGTGACCGTCTCGCCCTCGATCTCCAGGATCAGCCGCAGCACCCCGTGCGTGGACGGGTGCTGCGGGCCCATGTTGACCACGATGCGGTCGTCGTCGGCGTTGCGCGCGGCCTCGCTGATCGCGTCCCAGTCCTGCCCGGAGGCGGTGAGGATCGTGTCGGAGTCCGCGGCGCGGTCGGCACGGGCCGAGCGGCCCGAGCGCCTCGCGCGGGTGCGATCGGCGGTCATGAGTACGCCCTCCGCTGATCCGGCGGCGGGATGGTCGCACCCTTGTACTGCACCGGGATCCCGCCCAGCGGGTAGTCCTTGCGCTGCGGATGGCCCTCCCAGTCGTCCGGCATCTCGATCCGCGTCAGCGACGGATGGCCGTCGAAGACGACGCCGAAGAAGTCGTACGTCTCCCGCTCGTGCCAGTCCGTCGTGGGATACACGCGGGTCAGCGTGGGGATGTGCGGATCCGCGTCCGGGGCCGACGTCTCGAGCATGACGCGACGGTTGTGGGTGATGGACTGCAGCGGATACACCACGTGCAGCTCCCGGCCCGAAGCGTCGGGATAGTGCACCCCGCTGGCGCCCAACGACATCTCGAAGCGCAGGTCCGGGGCGTCCCTGAGGGTCAGGGCCACCGCCGGTAGGTGCTCCCGCTCCACGTGCAGGGTGAGTTGCCCGCAGTGGACCACGACCTTCTCGACGGCCTCCTGAAAACTCGGCCCACCCCGCTGGTGCAGGGCCGCGGTGAGCGCGCGGATGACCTCGTCGTCGTCGTCCTCGTAGGGCGGTGGGGTACTGCCGGGCATCTCGGTCGGGCGCACGAGGCCCCCGAACCCGGTGGTGTCCCCGGAGCCACGGACGCCGAACATGCCGTGGCGCACGCCGACGGTGTCCGCGTCAGGGCTGTCCGTGCGGTCGGGTGGGTTCGGTGCGTCGGGGGCCCGGTCGCGGTCCGCGGCGCCGGAGTCCGGGCGACGATCGGTCATCGGAACATCCCCTCGACGGGGATGAGCGGACGCTGGTCGAGCGCGGCCTGCTCCGCGGCACGGATCGCCTCGGCCCGGTTCGCGCCCAGCGGCATGTTCTGGATCTTGTCGTGCAGCGTGATGATCGCGTGCATGAGCATCTCCGGCCGCGGCGGACATCCGGGCAGGTAGATGTCGACGGGCACGATGTGGTCGACGCCCTGCACGATCGCGTAGTTGTTGAACATCCCGCCCGACGACGCGCACACGCCCATCGACAGGACCCACTTGGGCTCGGCCATCTGGTCGTACACCTGCCGCAGGACCGGCGCCATCTTCTGCGAGACCCGCCCCGCGACGATCATGAGATCGGCCTGTCGGGGGGACGCGCGGAAGACCTCCGTGCCGAATCGGGCCAGGTCGTAGCGGCCGCCGCTCGTGGACATCATCTCGATCGCGCAGCACGCCAGACCGAACGTCGCCGGCCACAGCGAACCCTTGCGCATGTAGCCCGCCAGCTGCTCGACCGTGGTCAGCAGGAAGCCGGCCGGCACCTTCTCCTCGAGTCCCATCTCGGCGCTCCTCTCCGACTCTCCGGGTCAGTCCCAGCTCAGTCCGCCACGGCGCCACTCGTAGGCGTAGGCGACGGAGACGTTGAACACGAACAGGGCCATCGCGGCCAGCCCGAACACGCCGAGCTGGTCGAAGTGGACGGCCCACGGGTAGAGGAAGAGGATCTCGATGCCGAAGATGATGAACAGCATCGCGGTGAGGTAGTACTTCACCGGGAAGCGGCCGCCGCCCGCCGGCTGCGGCGTGGGCTGGATGCCGCACTCGTAGGCCTCGAGCTTGGCGCGGTTGAACCGGCTGGGCCCGGCGAAGGAGGACACGCCCGAGGAGAAGACGGCGAAGGCGACGGCCAGGGCCCCGAGTGCCAGGATGGGCACGTATTCGTTCACGTCGGCGTCACTCCTCGCGCTTGTGATGAGAAGCCGCCTGTGGGCGGGCCTCTACTGCAACCGCAGGGGGTTCGAGTGACCGGCGCTGATGGGGTCCGGTCGTCCGTCTCCCCGGCGGGCCGTTCACTGTGCGGCCCGCAACTGTGACTCTACTCACACTGTGTTGACGTGCGTCGGGGGTTCGGACAGACGGCGTGTCGGTCGGGTTCTCCGGGCGCGGGGCAGAGTGCGCGCGGCCGCGGGGCCGGTGTCAGGCGGGGGCGAGGAGCCCGTTGACCGCGTCGCGCAGGCGGAGCGGGTCGATCGGGTGGGGCACCGAGGCGTCCGCGCGGGACCAGTCGGCGAGCCAGCGGTCGTCCGCACGGCCGATGAGCACGAGCACCGGCGGGCAGTGGTCGAGCTCGTCCCGCAACTGCTTGGCCAGGCCGAGTCCGCCGGTGGGCGTCGCCTCGCCGTCGAGGATCGCCAGGTCGACACCGCCGGCGTCGAGGTGTTCGACAGCGACCGGGGCCGTGGCGACCTCGAGGTACGTGAGCCGGGGCAGGTCCGGGTGCGGGCGGGTGCCGAGAGCGGACATCACGCGGCTGCGGGTGGCGGCGTCGTGGCTGTAGACGAGGACCCGCAGGGCGACGTCGTCGTCAACGGTCCGGCCGCCCGTGGTCTCGGTCACGTTCGCGATGCTACCGAGCGCGGGTGGCCGCGGGTGGCGGGTTGCGCTCCGGAGTCGGGCGATCCGACGCGGTGCTCGCGTGTGGTGCTTCCTCTGAGGTGTGACTCTGAGGTGTGCGTCCGGAATGGTCCCAGGGGGACGCGCACGTGGGTGGAAACCGAGCATTGAGGGCGCGTAGCTGGAGGTGGCGGGGCCTGCGGGGCCTGCGAGGGAGGAACCGGAGCCTGCGGGCCCGGCGGCGGCCCGGGGCCGAAATGAGCGACGCGGCCCGGGCTCGAGAGCTCCGGGCCGCGTCTGCGGCGGAGGATAGGGGATTTGAACCCCTGAGGGGCTATAAACCCCAACCCGCGTTCCAGGCGAGCGCCATAGGCCACTAGGCGAATCCTCCGTGGAGGAGAATACCCAGGACGCGCAAGCAGAGGCAAACCGCGGGGCCGAGCGGGCTCGGATCGCTGCCCGGAAGGCGGGTGGGGTGCGGCGCGGGAGGCGGGGCGGTTAGACTCGTCCGTGGACCCCGCGCGGCGTCCATCCTGTGAACTCCCCCAGGGCCGGAAGGCAGCAAGGGTCAGCGGGCTCTGGCGGGTGCGCGGGGTCCCCTTATGTCTTGGGACATGTCTTAGGGCACCAACACCGCAGTTGTCGATCCCGCCGGAGGCCACAGTGGCACTGTCCGATCTCCCCGCCGACGAACTCGCCCGACTCGAGTCGCAACTGGCCGCCGAGTACGACGCGCTGGCCGACAAGGGCCTGGCCCTGGACCTGACCCGAGGAAAGCCCTCGCCCGAACAGTTGGACCTGTCCGAGCGGCTGCTGTCGCTGCCGGGGGAGGGTGACCACACGGCGGGTAAGACCGACGTCCGCAACTACGGCGGCGGGGCGGGACTGCCCGAGCTGCGGTCGATCATCGCCGAGCTGCTCGGGGTCGAGACCGACCGCGTGATCGCCCAGGACAACGCGAGCCTGTCGATCATGTACGACCTGCTGACGTTCTCCATGCTCTTCGGCACGCCCGACTCCCAGCGTGCGTGGAAGGACGAGCCGGTACTGCGCTGGCTGTGCCCGGTGCCCGGTTACGACCGCCACTTCAACATCACCGAGGCGCTGGGGATCGAGATGATCCCGGTGCCGCTGGGGCCGACCGGTCCGGACATGGACGAGGTCGAGCGTCTCGTGTCGAACGACCCGTCCATCAAGGGCATGTGGTGCGTCCCGATCTTCGCCAACCCGACCGGCGCGGTGTACGACGACCACACCGTGTCCCGGCTCGCGCGCATGGCGACCGCCGCCCCGGACTTCCGGATCGTCTGGGACAACGCCTACGTCGTCCACACGCTCACCGAGGATTTCCCCAAGGTCCCGGACGTGGACACGCTGGCCTCCGAGGCCGGGCACCCCAACCGCTTCTGGCAGGTGTGCTCGACCTCCAAGATCACGTTCGCCGGCGCGGGCGTGTCGTTCTTCTCCGCCTCGCGGGCCAATCTCGACTGGTACCTCGGCCACACCTCCGTGCGCTCCATCGGGCCGAACAAGGTCAACCAGCTCGCGCACGCCCGATTCTTCGGTGACGCCGACGGGGTGCGCGACCACATGCTCCGCCACCGCGAGGTCATCGCGCCGAAGTTCGAGGCCGCCGCCGCAGCCCTGGCCCACCGGCTCGGCGAGTACGACGTGGCCGGCTGGACCCGGCCCGAGGGTGGGTACTTCATCGACCTCGAGGTGGTCGACGGCACCGCCACCGAGACCGTCCGCCTGGCCAAGGAGGCCGGGGTGGCCCTCACGCCGGCCGGGTCCGCGTACCCGTACGGCAAGGATCCCGACGACCGCCATATCCGTCTGGCGCCCACGCTCCCGCCCCTGGCCGAGGTCGAGACCGCCATGGATGTCGTGGGCCTGTGCGCCCTTCTCGCGGCCTGCCGCGCGGCGCTCGCCGACTGAGCGATCGCTCGGCTCGGGCGGTGTGTAACAACTGCGTCATCTGCGTTAACGGCGGCCATTAACGGACCGCGCTCCCGATCTCGCCTCTTCGTCCCCGGGAATCGGCAGGTGACCAGCACGTCTGCCCGTCCGTGATTTCCGCCACATTCCCAAAGTGTGAATGTGTAAGTCCGTAGCTTAGGTAACCCTGTCACCTGCATGAATGTAATTCGCCGGGCCTGTTGAGCAAGTGTCAATGCAAGTGCGGTCTTGTCCGGGCCAGGGCCGTCTGGTTGTATCGGAGTGGTCCGAGCTAGAGGGATGCGGACACTGGAGACAGCTGAGGGGCTGTGAGGGGCCGGTGTCCGATATCGGTTCGGGAACCGTGCTGCGGGGGTCTGAGGGGGCCCGATCCGCGCGCGAGGGACGTCGGGAGGGGCTGCGTATGACGCGGCCCCTCCGGTCATTTCGGTCCATCCCGGATCACGCGTGATCGTCGTCGGAAGCGGAAGTCCTCGTCGTCGTACCCCCTGGGTACCCTCTAGGCGTGGCTCTCTATCGGAAGTACCGCCCCGCCTCCTTCGCCGAGGTCGTGGGCCAGGAGCACGTCACCGAACCGCTCTCGGTGGCGTTGTCCTCCGGTCGTATCAACC
The DNA here is from genome assembly GCF_017168155.1 of Dietzia sp. KRD202. NCBI lineage: Bacteria > Bacillati > Actinomycetota > Actinomycetes > Mycobacteriales > Dietziaceae > Dietzia > Dietzia sp. KRD202. The sequence continues at coordinate 19,811 of NZ_JABFAN010000008.1, forward strand.
ACGCCTACCTCTTCTCCGGCCCGCGCGGCTGCGGCAAGACCTCGTCCGCCCGCATCCTCGCCCGCTCGCTCAACTGCGTGCAGGGGCCCACCGCCGACCCGTGCGGCGAATGCGATTCGTGCGTGGCGCTGGCGCCCGGTGGCCACGGGACCCTCGACGTCACCGAGCTCGACGCGGCCAGCCACGGCGGTGTCGATGACACGCGTGATCTGCGCGAGCGGGCGTTCTTCGCGCCGGCGTCCTCGCGGTACCGGGTGCTCATCATCGACGAGGCCCACATGGTCACCAACGCGGGCTTCAACGCGCTGCTGAAGATCGTGGAGGAGCCGCCGGAGCACCTCATCTTCATCTTCGCCACCACCGAGCCGGAGAAGGTGTTGCCCACCATCCGCTCGCGCACACACCACTACCCCTTCCGGTTGCTCACGCCCACGTCGATGCGCGGGCTGCTCGAGCGGATCTGCGATCAGGAGGGTGTGCAGGTCGAGCCGACCGTGTTCCCGCTGGTCATCCGGTCCGGTGGGGGATCGCCGCGAGACACTCTCAGTGTGCTGGACCAGCTCATGGCCGGCGCCGGTGACGAGGGCATCACCTATCCGCGCGCGGTGAGCCTGCTGGGGGCGACCGAGGTCGCGCTCATCGACGACACGGTGGATTCGCTGGCCGCCGGCGACGGGGCCACGCTGTTCCGGACCGTCGACAAGGTGGTCGAGGCCGGGCACGACCCGCGTCGGTTCGCCGCCGATCTGCTGCAGCGGCTGCGCGACCTCATCATGGTGCAGTCCGTGCCGCAGGCGATCGAGCGTGGGCTCGTCGACGCGCCGGTCGAGCAGGCCGAGACCATGCGGCGTCAGGCCGAGAACATCGGGCCCGCCACTCTCGCCCGCTGCGCCGACATGGTGCACGAGGGGATGGGGTCGATGCGCGGGGCCACCTCGCCGCGGCTGTTGTTGGAGATCCTCTGCGCCAAGCTGCTCCTGCCCTCGGCGGACGATTCCATGATCGCGCTGCTGCAGCGTGTCGAGTCGCTCGAGTCGGGTGCCGTGCGGCCGGCCGCCGCGGCGGGTGCCGCTGGTGGCGGTGGATCCACGCCGGGAGGGGCGCCTCGGGGCGACGACGACGAGTTCCGCCCCGACTCCGCCGGCGGACCGGGGCCGCAGGCTGCCGGCCAGGCCGAGGGGCGGCCCAAGTTCGTGCGGCGGTCGCAGCAGCAGGCCGCGCCCGCCGCCGATCAGGCGGCGCCGCGGTCTCCGGAGCCGGCTGGCCAGGGTGCGCCGTCGACCCCGGCTCCGGCTCCGGCTCCGGCTGCAGCTGCGCCTCCGGCTCCGACGCCGCCTCCGACGCCTGCGCCAACGCACGCCGCCGCCGAGTCCGCGCCGAGTCGACCCGCCGCGCCGACTGAGCCGGCAGCGGCGACTGGGACCGAAGCGCCGAACCAGCCCGCCGTGGCAGACGACCCCGCCGCCCCGGCCGTGCCCGCCGGGTCCGTCGCGGAGCAGATCGCGGCGAACCGGACTCCCGAGTCGGAGTCCTCGCAGCACGCTCAGTCCCGGCAGTCGGCACAGTCCTCGCAGTCGGCACAGTCCCCGCAGTCGGCGCAGCCGCCGACCTCCGAGCAGCAGCCCGTGGGTGACGCACTGCCCGGGCCGGCATCCGAGCCCGCCGCTCGTCCCGACGCCGCGAACGCTGCACAGACCGCACCCGCCGCAGGTTCCGACGCGGGTACCGAGGCGCCAACTGCCCGAGCGGGCGCTCCGGATCCTGCGCAGGCAACCGCGGCCGGCGCCGACTCGGCTCCTGCCGCCGCGTCGGCCCCACCCGCGCCCGCGCCCGCTCCCGCACCCGCTCCCGCGCCGGCGCAGACCGACGACCCGTGGCGCGAACATCCCGCAACCGCGACCGAGCAGTCCGCACCCGTGCCGCCGGCATCGGTTCCGGAGCAGGCGTCGTCCGGGCCGGACCCGGAGACACAGCCCGAGGCGGCGTCCGCGCCCGCGGATGCCGCACCCGGGATCGAGGCCGAGGACATCCGCCGGGCCTGGCCCGCCATCCGCGACGCCGTCCGCACCCGCACCCGCACGGTGGAGGTGATGCTCGCTGGCGCGACGGTCGCCGGGGTGGACGGCCGGGTGATCCATCTGGTGCACGACTACGCACCGCTGGCCAAGCGTCTCTCGCAGCCACACAACGCCACCGCGATCACCGACTCGATCACCGAGGTCGTGGGCGGCGACTGGACCATCCGCTGCACGTCGGGCTCCGCGTCCGCGGCAGCCGGGGACGCCGCGGCAGCCGGGGACGCCGCGGCTCCCGCCGATGCGTCTCCTCCAGCACCCGGACGGGGATCCGCCGCGGGCCCTACTGACGCCCCCGGCGCGCCCCAGGGCGAGCCGCGGGGCTGGGAGCGTCGCCTGCGCGGTGCGGACGCGGGGCGGGGCCAGGGCGGCGGTCGCTCGGGCGGCGTGTACGACGACATCCCGCCGCCGCCCGAGGAGCCGGAGCCGGAACCGGGCGAGCCCAACAGCCCGCCCCCGCAGCCGGTCAGCGAGGAGGAGATGGTGGACGAGGCCCGCAGTGGCCCCCAGAACCTCGACCACCGGACCGGTGAGGACATCGCGTTGGCCCTGCTCAAGGAGCACCTCGGGGCCCGCCCGCTCGAGCGCTGACCCACCCGGACCGCCGCGCGCCGGGGCACGGTGTCCTACCGGACGGTTACGCTGGGAACCGACCGACCGGGGCCGCCCCGGCAGGTTCAGGCCTGAACAACAGGCATGAACTCAGCACTGCCCCGCACACCGCCGAAAGGACCCCGCCATGCAGCCCGGACCCGACATGAACGCCCTGCTCCAGCAGGCACAGCAGATGCAGGCCCAGCTCGCCGAGGCGCAGCAGGAGATCGCCGCGAGCACCGTCGACGGTCAGGCGGGCGGCGGACTCGTCACCGTCTCCATGCGCGGCACCGGTGAGGTCACCGGCGTCACGATCGACCCGAAGGTCGTCGACCCCGAGGACATCGAGACGCTCCAGGACCTCCTCGTCGGCGCGTTCGGCGACGCCCACACTAAAGTGCAGGAACTCGCCGAGTCCCGCCTCGGCCCGCTGGCCTCCGGTGGCGGCCTCGGCGACATGATGGGCGGACTGGGAATGTGAGCCCGCGGGGCCCGGCACGTTCCGGGCCCCGCCATCGGGTTCCGACCCGTAATCGGACCCGCCACCCGGCGACGCAGCCGTCGTCGGGCCAGCAAGAGCACAGGAAAGCGCGATGTACGAGGGACCGGTCCAGAACCTGATCGACGAGTTCGGCAAGCTGCCGGGCATCGGTCCGAAGTCTGCGCAACGTCTGGCCTTCCACCTGCTGCAGGCCGAGCCCGACTCCGTCGAACGCCTCCGCTCCGCGCTGCAGGCCGTGGTCGAGGGCGTCACCTACTGCGAGGTCTGCGGGACCGTCGCGGCGGCCGAGCGTTGCCGTATCTGCTCGGACCCGCGCCGCGACCCCACGCTCATCTGCGTGGTCGAGGAACCCAAGGACATCGAGGCCATTGAGCGCACCCGCGAATTCCGCGGGCTCTACCACGTGCTCGGCGGGGCTCTCGACCCCATCAACGGCATCGGACCCAACGAGCTGCGCATCGCCGGGCTGATGCGGCGGGTCGGTGGGGAGGCCGAGGGCGAGGAGATCGCCGAGATCATCATCGCGACCGATCCCAACACCACCGGCGAGGCCACCAGCACCTACCTGGCCCGCCTGCTGCGGCCGTTCCCCGACCTCGTGGTGAGCCGGCTGGCGTCCGGGCTGCCGATGGGCGCCGACCTGGAATTCGCCGACGAGCTCACACTCGGCAGCGCGCTGTCGGGGCGTCGCATCCTCTCCGGTGGCCCCGCCCAGGCCCCGCGGTCGGGCGGCGTGCTTCGCCCCGAGCAGATCGACCCCGCGCAGCCCGCGGTTCCCGCCCAGAACCTGTCTCTTATACACCTCTAAAAAAAAAACACACCGGTAAACTCACCAACACACTGCTGACGGTCAGAACCCGAATAACCGTATTCGTAGGTCTGAGAA
>NZ_JABFAN010000008.1:23967-70124 GCF_017168155.1 Dietzia sp. KRD202
TCAATAGCCGGGCCCCGGCCGACCCCGCACCGAGCCCGGAGATCGGCTACCCGGGCGCGGAGTCAGAGCCCGAACAGCCTCGCGGAGTTTCCGTGCCACACCGCCCGTAGCCAGTCGTCGCCGAGCCCGAGCCCGGCCAGGGCTTCGAGCTGGTGCGCGTACGGGTACGGGATGTTCGGGAAATCGGTCCCCAGCAGGATCTTGTGGCCCAGATCGGCCAGGCGACCGCGCTCGGCCTCCGGAAACGGCATGGTCTCCTCGACGAAGTCCGTGAACGCCATCGTGGTGTCGAGGTAGACGTTCTGGTACCGCTCGGCCAGATCGAGGAACTGCGAGTACTCGCCCATGCCCATGTGGGCGACGATCAGCGGCAGCTCAGGGAACTGCTCGAGCACCGCAGCCACCGGCTCAGGTCCGGTGAACTCGCCCGCCACGGGCCCGGACCCGCAGTGGATGACCGTCGGCACCTGCGCCTCGGACAGCACACCCCACACCGGTTCCAACAGCGGGTCACGGGGGTCGTACTCGCCCACCTGGATGTGCGACTTGAACACCCGGGCCCCGGCGTCGACTGCATCCCGGACGTAGTCGCCCGCCGCCGGCTCGGGGTAGAAGGTCGCCGTGTGCAGGCAGTCCGGGTGCCGGGAGGCGAACTCCGCGGCCCACGCGTTGAGCCACGCCCCCATGTCGGGCTTATGCGGGTACAGCATCGACGAGAACGCCAGAACCCCGTACGACCGGAGCCGCTCGACGCGCTCGTCCTCGGCCTCACGGTAGGTGATGGGCCACGGGCGGCCGATCTTCGGCCCAGCGGCGTCGAAGTAGTCCCACACCTTGGCCAACACGCGCGGGGGCATGAAGTGCGTGTGCACGTCGATGATGCCCGGCAGTCCGAGTGTCTCCCACATCGCGCGGACCTGCGCCGCCTCGATGGCGGGATCGGGAGGGGTCACGGATCCGGTGATGGTGGCGGTGCCGTGGTGTTCACACATGCGTCCGAGGGTATGTCACCGAACCCGGCCCGCCCGGCAAACGCGGCGCGGACTCCGGTGTCACCCCCGAGGCGCGAGCCGGCCGAGAGCCGGGCGGGCCTCGTCACGAGCCGCGCTGCGGTCGCTGGTCAGCGCCGGGCGGCCGCGATCCGCTCCCGGCGCAGCCGCTCCACCGCCGGCACCTCGACCGGCGGTAGCGAGTCCACGCCCAGCGCGCGGCACAGCAGCAGGTCGGCGAGCTCCGGATTGCGGGCCAGCACCGGCCCGTGCATATAGGTGGCGATGATCGAGCCCTGCACCACACCCTCGACCAACCCGCCGGCGGGGACCGACTGACCGGCCGGCACGCCGTTGCCCACACCGGAGGTGACCCGGCCCAGGGGAGCGGCGTCGGAGCCCAACACGGTGGCGCCCATGTGGTTCTCGAAGCCCGTGAGCGGCTGCGTCAGGCCGTCGACCTGCGGCGTGACCACCAGCTCGCCGATCGAGCGGGTCGCCTGCGGAGACGTGGTGACGTCCAGCAGCCCGAGCCCCGGCGCGCGCGAGCCGTCCGAGACGACGAACCACTCGCCGAACACCTGCATCCCGGCACAGATCGCCAGGACCGGCGCGCCGCGCTCCACCGCCCGCTGCAGCCCCGGCGACGCGGTCAGGTGCCGGGACGCCAGCTTCTGCGCCGCGTCCTCGCCACCGCCCACGGTGTAGAGGTCGCACGAGTCGGGGACCTCGTCCTCCAGGGTGATGCGCACGATCTCGGCGTCGAATCCGCGCCACCTCAGGCGCTGACGCAGGATTAACGAGTTGCCGTCGTCGCCGTACGTACCCATGACGTCGGGCAGGACCAGGCCGATCCGCACGGTCGACTCGGAGGGACGGGGAGAGTCCGCGGCGACAGTGTCCAGCGGTGAGGCCGAGGCGCCGGCGTCGCGGCCCCCGGCGTTGCGCGGGTCCTGAGTAGTCATGACTGGGTCCCTCCCATCTGAGCCTTTCCCGTTGCGGCGATCGCCCGCCCCAGGTCGCGGAACGCGGTGTAGTTGGCCAGCACCTCGACCCGCCCCGGGGGACAACGCCGGATCGCGGCCAGCGGATCAGGTTCCAGCTCGTGTCGGACCCCGGCGTACGTCAGCCGCACGGACAGATCCGCCGCCCGCTCGCCCGAGGCGTACACGGTCACGCCCTCGAAGCTCTCGAACCGAACGTCCCACAGCCATGACAGGTCCACGCCGTCGGCGACCTGCCCGTTCACTGCGATCACCAGGCCGTCGGCGGACGTGTCGATCATGCCCAGAGCCTCCTGCCAGCCGGCCGGGTTCTTGGCCAGCAGCAGATGCGCGGACCGCCCGTTCACGTCGACCGTCGAGTAGCGGCCGGCCACGTCGTCGACCTGCTCCACCGCCCGGACCGCGGCGGCGGGATCGGCGCCCATCGCCACGGCGGCGGCGACCGCCTGCGCGGCGTTGCCCCGGTTGGCCCGCCCCGGGATGGCCAGACTCATGGGAGCGCTGAACCCGTCGGGCCCGTGGATGGCCTCGTCGTCGACCCACCAGTCCGGTTCGGGCCGCTCGAACGTCCGGCCGTCGGGCAGCGTGCCCTCGGACCGCCACCGCACGGCCCCGGTGGAGTCCACCATCCGCGAGATGGGTTCGCCGGTGCGCGGGCAGCTCACCGAGTCGCCCGCCCACGCGGACCCTGCGGCCACCCAGACCACGGACGGGTTGTCGTACGCCACGGAGGTGATCATCACGTCGTCGCAGTTCGCCACCACCGTCGCCTGCGGCTGCGCGGCCACCCCGGCCCGCAGCCGGCGCTCGATGGCGTTGATCTCCCCGACCCGGTCCAGCTGGTCGCGGCTGAGATTGAGCAGCACGATCGCCTCGGGCGCCGTGTTTTCCGCGACCGCGGGGGTGTGGAGCTCGTCGACCTCGATGGCGGCCAAACCGGCCACCCGGTCGGCCCCGAGGGCGGACACGATCCCGGCGTCCATGTTGTCGCCGTTCGCGTTCGAGGCGACCCGGCCCACGGTCGACAGGGCGGAGGCGACCATCCTCGTCGTCGTCGACTTGCCGTTGGTCCCCGTGACCAGCACGGTCCGCCGGCCCGCCGCGAGCTGGCGCATGAGGCCGGGATCGAGCTTGAGCGCCACCAGGCCGCCGATCATCCCGCCCGACCCGCGCCCCGACACCCGGGACGCCCAGGTCGCCAGCCGGGAGACGGCCACGGCCACCCGGCCGCGGGGGGTGAGTGCGGTGATCGCGGGGGAACTCATGCCGCAGAGTCTAGGCAGCGCGGCGTCCGGGCATCACGGCCGCCTCAGAACCGCACCGCACCGCCCAGCGCGTGGCGGCCGCTCGCGGTGTTCACCACGGTGTGAACGCCGTGACCTGCGACGGTGACGGCCGGGATGTCGTAGGGGTCTGGAACGATGGTGGGCATGGCAGGTTGGGTGGTGGTGGACGTCGAGACGTCGGGGATGACGCCGGCGGTCGACCGTGTGTTGTCGGTGGCCGCGGTGGTGATCGACGACGACGGCGAGGTGGTCGAGGAGTTCACAACCCTGCTCAATCCGGGCGTCGACCCGGGGCCGGTCCACGTGCACGGCCTCACCCCCGCACTCCTCGCGGGCAAACCACGCTTCCCGGACGTGGCCGCCGAGTTGGACCGGGTGCTCGACGGGAGGACGGTCGTCGCCCACCACGCCGCCTTCGACGCGTCGTTCCTCGCGGCCGAGGCCCGCCGGGCAGGACTCCCGGCGCCGCTCGAGCGGTTCCTGTGCACCCTGGACTTCGCCGGTCGGCTGCACCTGTCCACCGCCGACCTTAAACTGTCGACGCTCGCCGCCCACTTCGGGGTGGTGCAGCGGGCCGCGCACGACGCCCACGATGACGCCCTCGTGTTGGCCGGGGTGTTCGCCGGACTGCTCGAGGTGGCCAGGGGCAAGGACGTGCAGCCGAAGGTGCGCGAACTCGACGCGATGGTGGCGCACCCCGAGACCGGCTACCTCGTGTCCACGGTGTGGGCGGAGGCCCTCGCCGCCCCCAGGCTGTGGCGGCCGGCCGGGCGGCTGAAGCGCGGCGGCGGGCTGGTGCAGGGCATGGAGGTGGTCTTCACCCAGGACGTGGACCGCGATCCGGAGGAGATCGCCGGCCTCGTCGTCGACTCCGGTCTCTACGTCGCCGACCGCATCTCGTCCCGCACGTCCCTCGCGGTGTGCGACGCACCGGGTGCCGTGCGAGGTCGGACCGCGTTCGCCCGCAAGAAGGGGCTCGAGCTGGTGCCGTATGCCCGGTTCGAGGAGATGCTCGCCGCCGTAGCGCCCGGGCGGCCCGTCGCCGGGGCCCAGGCCGTGGACAGTGCGCAGGGGGCGCTCTTCTGACCCCCGCGCTCCGCGCTGCTCGGCGCCCGCGTTCCGCGCCTCCAGACCCCCGCGTTCCGCATCGTGGGGCGCTGGTCCGAGGCGGCGCGGCGGAACTGACATGATGGGCGACGGCCACCGTCGTCGACCACAGGAGTACAGCAAGTGCCCGCACCCCAGAACGCCGCCGCCCGTGAGGTCTACGAGAAGGAACGCGCCCACGTCCTGACCCCGTGGTCGGCCTGGGGCTCGAGCGACCCGATGGTCGTCACCGCGGCCGAGGGCTGCCACCTCACCGACGGGGACGGCAACCGGCTGCTCGACTTCACCTCGCAGCTGGTCAACACCAACATCGGCCATCAGCACCCGGTGGTCGTCAAGGCCATCCAGGACCAGGCCGCCGAGCTGTGCACCATCAATCCGGCGCACGCCAACGCCGCCCGCGCCGAGGCCGCCCGCCTCGTCGCCGAGGTCGCGCCCGCCGGGATGAACCGCGTGTTCTTCACCAACGCCGGCACCGAGGCCGTCGAGCACGCCGTCCGCATGGCCCGCCGCCACACCGGCCGCCACAAGACCCTGTCGGCGTTCCGCAGCTACCACGGCGCCACCACCACCTCGATGAACCTCACCGGTGACACCCGCCGCTGGGCCAACGACATGGGCAACACCGGCGCCGTGCACTTCCACGCCCCGTTCCTGTACCGCTCGCAGTTCTACGCCGAGAACGACAAGCAGGAATGCGACCGGGCACTCGAGCACCTCGACTCGCTCATCGGCCTCGAGGGCCCCGACCACTTCGCCGCCCTCATCATCGAGTCGGTGCCCGGCACGGTCGGCATCATGGTGCCGCCGGCCGACTACCTGCGCGGTGTGCGCGAGATCTGCGACAAGTACGGGATCGTCATGATCTGCGACGAGGTCATGTCCGGCTTCGGCCGCACCGGCGAGTGGCTCGCCCTGGACCACTTCCGCTCCGGCGACGACGACTGGGCGCCCGATCTCATCACCTTCGCCAAGGGCTCGAACTCGGGTTACGTCCCGCTCGGCGGCGTCATCCTGCACGACCGCATCGCCGCCTCCTTCGAGACCACGCCCTACACCGGTGGCCTGACCTACGCCGGACACCCGCTGGCCTGCGCCTCCGTGGTCGCGACGATCAATCTCATGCGCGACGAGAAGATCGTCGAGAACGCGAAGATGATCGGCGAGGACGTCATCGGCCCGCGCCTGCGCGAGCTCGCCGAGAAGCACCCGTCGATCGGCGAGGTCCGCGGCCTCGGCGTGTTCTGGGCCGTGGAGATGGTGGCCGACCGCGAGACACGCGAGCCCCTCGCGCCCTACGGTGGATCATCGGAGGCCATGGCCCGCACGTTCGGTAAGGCAAAGTCCGACGGCCTGCTGCTGTTCATGAACTACAACCGATTCCACGTGGTGCCGCCGTGCATCATCACCCCGGACGAGGCCAACGAGGGCCTCGACATCTTCGACCGCGCACTCGACGTGGCCGACGAGTACGTGAGGAGCTGACCATTCGATGGCGCTGATATTGCGGCTGATCGTCAACGCCGTCGCCCTGTGGGTGGCGACGCTGATCGTGCCGGGCATCACCCTGCACGAGATCTCCGGGGCCGCAGCCTCTGGCGCCGGCGACATCGAGAACGAGGTGAACGTCCCCACCATCACGGCGCTGCTCGTCGTAGCGGTGGTGTTCACGCTGGTCAACGCGGTGATCAAACCGATCGTTCAGTTGCTGTCGCTGCCGCTGACGATCCTCACCCTTGGCCTGTTCCTGCTGGTGGTCAACGCGCTGATGCTCATGCTCACCGGCTGGATCACCACGACGTTCCAGCCCTTCGGGGCCGAGTACGTGGTGAGCGGGTTCTGGGCTGCGTTCTTCGGCGCGATCGTGATCGGCCTGGTCAACTGGGTGCTCGGCATGCTGGTCCCCAGCCGCGCCCGCGACTGAGCGGCGGCGGCGGCTGAGCGGCGCCCGGGCGGGTCCGCCGCCCGGGCGGGCACCCGCCCGCCGAGCAGAGGAATTCGCGCACCCGCTACTCGGGCGATGCAGTAGAAATCCTCTGCTCGGCGGCGACGGCTACGCCGCGAGGGGCGTGCGGCGCGGCCCCGTTCAGGTCAGGAGCCGAACACCGCCGAGGAGACGGCGGTCGGGGCCCAACCCCGCGCTGCCTGGTCGCGGATGAACTGCATCTGCGGGTAGAACGAGTTGCCCGGGCAGGCGGTCCCGCCCCAGTCGCGGTGGCCCGACACGGCCATCATCGGTCGCGTGGCCCCACCCTGCGGGTTGCGGTAGTTGATCCCCGCACGCGGGTTGATGCCGGTGGCGTTGCACAGGGCCCGGACGCAGTCGATCGCCGCGCCCACCGCGCGTGAGGTTGGCGGTGCACCGGTGAAGTCACCGAGCAGGCTGATGCCGATGTTGCCGTTGTTGAAGCCCCCCACGTGGCCACCGGTGACGATCGGGGGTGCGATCCCGGCGACCGGCGGGAACTGGAAGACGGGGTTTCCGACGGGCGTTCCGCCGCGGCCCTGGTAGATCCGGCCCTCGGGGTCGATGAGCAGGTGGTACCCGACGTCGCCCCAGCCCAGGGTGTTGGCGTGATAGTTGTAGATCGCCCGCACACTGGCCGCACGGTCCGGCCCGACCGGGGAGGCGGTGTGGTGGATCGTGATGGACTGCGCGGGGAAGTAGGAGGGCGCCCAGCGGAAGCCCGCGACATCGCCCGCACCCCACGCCGCGCGCGGGATGACCGGTAGGCCCGCCAGGCCGACGCTGCCGAGGCTGTAGTTGCGCGGGGTTCCGCGGCCGTCGTCGAACACGGTCGCCTCGGCGCCCGCGGGCGCATCGACCTCGTACCCCACGGCACCATCGGGCGCGCCGACGAGTTCGGAGGCGGGCGTGCTGCCGGCGTCCGGGGCGGAGTCCATCCCCTCGAGCGGGAGCCAGTCACCGACCGAGCCGTCGGGGAATGCGAACCGGATCCGGCCGACGATCTCCTCGGCACTGGGGAACGTCACGCCGACGTAGCCGAGAGGGCCGTTGGGCTGGATCATCCCGCTGCCGGTCGAGACCGACTGCATGAGGTCCTGGGCCACGCCGAGCGAGCCGGTGGTGAAGGGATTGGCCCCGGCGACGGGACCTCGGACGGTGGAGGCGACGGCGGCGCCCACGCCGACGGATGCGGCTGTGAGAAATCCACGGCGTGTCACGGACATACGGGCTCCAGACTGAGGTTTGCGAAGGGCCGACCCATACCTATCGGCGCGGCCCGCCGCTACATTACGCGCTTGACGTGACCGAATCGAGACCCTCGTTACCGGAGGGATATCTGAGGGTGATGTGACTGATGTGGCGGCGTCCGCCCGGACGATGAGACCAAACGGCTTGTGCCGCCCCACGATTCGGGCGGCCACGACGCGCGACGAGAAGACCGTTCCGCACACAGCCTCTCGGGCGATGTGCGCGGAACGGTCTTGTCGATGTCCGAAGGGCGGGCCCACCCGCGCGGCGGGCCCACCCGCGCGGCGGGCACCACCCGGGCGGTGGGCCCACCCGGCGCGCCGGCCCAGCCGACGTCAGCCGGTCAGGGAGCCCAGGTGCGGGCGCCCTCGACCGAACCGACGGCCTCGGCGCCCTCGGCCTCGTCGGCGTAGGCGCGGTTGACGGCGGAGACCACGGCGCGCAGGGAGGCGGTGGTGATGGAACCGGCCCGTCCGACACCCCAGAAGACCCGGTTACCGAACTGCACCTCGACGTACGCGGCCGCGGTGGCGTCATCCCCGGACGTCATCGCGTGCTCCGAGTAGTCGAGGATGCGTACCTCGTCGTCGAACATCTCGTTCAGGGCGGCGACGAACGCGGCGAGGGGTCCGTTCCCGGACCCCGACAGCTCACGGGTCTCGCCCTTCCACTTGATGACGGCCTCGATGGCGTCCTCGCCGTCGTCGGTCTCGGCGGGCACGAGGTGCTGCGACATGCGCTCCATGGGCGAGACGCGGTCCAGGTACTCCATCGAGAAGATGTCCCACATCGCCTTGGGGGTGACCTCGCCGCCCTCGGAGTCGGTGACGTTCTGGACGAGCTGCGAGAACTCCATCTGCAGGCGCCGCGGCAGCTGCAGGCCGTAGTCGCTCTTCATGATGTAGGCGACGCCGCCCTTGCCGGACTGCGAGTTCACGCGGATGACGGCCTCGTAGGTGCGGCCCTCGTCCTTGGGGTCGACCGGCAGGTAGGGGACCTCCCACGTGATGTCGGTGATGTCCTCGCCGCGGGTGTCGGCCTCGGCCTGCAGGGCGTCGAAGCCCTTGTTGATGGCGTCCTGGTGCGAGCCGGAGAACGCGGTGAAGACCAGGTCGCCGCCGTAGGGGTGGCGCTCGGGCACGCGCAGCTGGTTGGCGTACTCGACGGTGCGGCGGATCTCGTCCATGTCGGAGAAGTTGATCTGCGGGTCGACGCCGCGGGTGAGCATGTTCATGCCCAGCGTCACCAGGCAGACGTTGCCGGTGCGCTCGCCGTTGCCGAACAGGCAGCCCTCGATGCGGTCGGCGCCGGCCTGGTAGCCCAGCTCGGCGGCGGCGACGCCGGTGCCGCGGTCGTTGTGCGGGTGCAGCGACAGGATGGTCGACTCGCGGTTCGCCAGGTTGCGGTGCATCCACTCGATCTGGTCGGCGTACACGTTGGGCGTGGCCATCTCGACGGTCGCCGGCAGGTTGAGGATGATCGGGTTCTCGGGGGTGGCGCCGACGACCTCGGTGACGGCGTCGCAGATCTCCTTGGAGAACGCCAGCTCGGTGCCGGTGAAGGACTCGGGCGAGTACTCCCAGCGCCAGTTGGTGTCGGGGTAGTCCTTGGCGATCGTGGTGACCAGCTCGGCGGCGTCGGTGGCGATCTTCTTGATGGCCTCGCGGTCCTTGCGGAAGACCACCTTGCGCTGCAGGATCGACGTCGAGTTGTAGAAGTGCACGATCACGTCGGACGCGCCCTCGCACGCCTCGAACGTGCGGCGGATGAGGTCCTCGCGGCACTGGACCAGCACCTGGATGGTGACGTCCTCGGGAATCGCGTCGTCCTCGATGATCTCGCGGACGAAGTCGTAATCCGTCTGCGAGGCGGACGGGAATCCGACCTCGATCTCCTTGTAGCCCATGCGGACGAGCAGGTCGAACATGCGGCGCTTGCGCGCGGGGCTCATGGGGTCGATCAGGGCCTGGTTGCCGTCGCGCAGGTCCACGGCGCACCACTGGGGGGCGTGGGTGATGATCTTGTCCGGCCACGTGCGGTCGGGCAGGGAGACGTCCTCGACCTCCTCGGCGAACGGCCGGTACCGGTGCGCGGGCATCGAGGAGCCGCGCTGTTTGTTCCACGACGGCTGGTCGGGGCGACCGGGCTTGGAGGGGGGAGTCAGGGTCGACGACGACGAGACGAAGGCATCAGCGGGATTCATTGCAGTGGCTCAACTTCCTAGGGGGGCGATCGGCAGGGATCGGACCGGCGCGACGAGATCCCGCGACGGGGAGCCGGTCCGCCTCAGCGGGCCCCGCCGCGGCACCCAAGAAGGAGCACGCGCTGCATGCGGGCCATCATACACATCCCCGCGGGCCGTCACGGAATCGGAATCACGAACGTCGAGGGCTCGGCCGTGGTCGCTTCGGGGGGTGACGGCGGCGGGTCCTGCGTGAAGTCGTCGGGTACCTGCATGGATCCCCACACCTTGCTGCAGCCGGCCTCCTCGGCCACCTCCACCGCCTTCTCGACCAGTCGGTGGGCGATGCCGCGGCCGCGCAGGTCCTCGCGGACCCGGATCCCGTAGACGAACAGGTCGGGGCTGGCGCCGAGGTGCCCGGTCTCCACCGCGACGAGCATCGCGACCGGCACCTCGTCCTGCAGCGCCAGCACGAGCAGGTTGGATCCGCGGTCGAGGAAGTCCGTGGTCCATTCCGCGGTGGGCGGGGTGCTGAGCAGGTCGCCCGCGGACAGCACGAGGTCCACGTCCGCACGCGCGGCGCGGCGGATGACGAGCTCCGGCGGGGTCATTTGTCCAGTGTGGCAAAAACCCGGGGGGTTCGGCACTGCCACGTGACCTGGGTCATCGGTTGGCGATCATCCAGTCGATCCAGCCGTTCTGGGCGGGGATCGATTCGTACCGGGCCGGGATGGTGCCGTCGGGCTGCCGGCGGGCGCGGTCGGAGACGTTGTGGACGCCCACCAGTCGGTCACCCTGGAACACGGGTCCGCCGGAGTCGCCGGGCGAGAATCCGCCCTGGGTGGTGTGGGAGTGGCCGACGCGGGAGCCGGGTCGCGCCTCGATCCGCTCGAGGCGGGTCAGGCCGGTGCGCAGGACGGGTGAGCGCATCCCGAGGGGTTCGGTCTCGCCGAAACCGTGGAAACGCAGGACGTCGCCGGGGCCGGGGTCGACGCCGGCGCGCCGCACGGACGGCGACGGCGCGGGGTGGCGGAGTTTGAGGAGCATGAAGTCCCCGGCGGGTGCCTTGTAGGCGGCGGCCGGGGTGTGGCGACCGAGGCTGCCCGTGTCGAGAGATCCGAATGCGCCGACGATGCTCGGGCTGGCCAGTGGGGCGGTCGAGCCGAAGCCCCCGGGCACGGTGGCGAGGTTCCCGAATCCGAGGGTGTACGCGTTGGGGTTCGTCGGGCCGCAGTGTGCGGCGGTGGCCACCCAGCGCGGGTGGATGACGACGCCGGTGCACGGGGCGCCGAGCACGTCGCCGAAGACGGTGATCTGCACGGCCCACGGGGCGGGGCCGGAGGGCGCGCCGTTCACGACCGCGCCGGCCGTGGGTGCCGCGACCGCGAGCGACGCGGCGACCGTCCCGACGATGGCGGCCACCGCTGCGGCCAACCGGCCGGGACGGGTGAGGCCACTGTGACGTGTGAGGCGCATGGGGCCCAGCGTAGGCGATGGTGGAGAGTTTTCGGGCCGCTCGACATGGGTCCTCATGGTGAGGACGTCGCGGCGTGAACCGGGGGCGTTACTCGGAGGCGCGTCACTCCGCGGCGCGGCGGTTCGGCGCGCGGTGGTCGGGGATCGACGGAGCCGTGTCGACCTCCTTGTGCGCGAGCCGCACCGTCGCGAGCACCATCACGGTGAGGGTGACGCCCAGGAGCATCAGCGCGGCGCCGTCGACGGAGAACCACTCGCCCAGCACCACCACGCCCAGGCCGAGCGAGACGACCGGGGTGGTGACCGTGGAGGCGGGCACGGCCTGGTGCACGGCGCCTGCGGAGAACGACATCTGCTGCAGCGTCAGCGCGGCGACGGCGGCCACCCCCAGTCCGTACACCTCGCCGGTCGTGGCCACGGTGAGCAGTCCACCGTCGTGGAACCGCTCGGTGACGCCCTTCGTCAGCAGTGCGACGTAGGCGAACGCGGTGCCGCCGGCCACGCCCAGCAGGAGGGCACGGTTGCCGTTGGAGCGGCGGTTGCGGGAGACACCGAGGAGGGCGACGACGACGAGGAGCCCACCCGCACACGCGAGTGCCCACTGCCACCAGGGCGGGTGGGCGTCTCCTCCGGTGGGCCGTCCGTAGATGACGAGCACCATCACGCATCCCGTGAGGACGTACCCCCAGAGGAGTTCGGTCTTGGTGACCCGCCGACCGGTGACCCAGGCGCCGAGGGGGAGGGCGAATGTCAGTGAGAGAACGGTGATCGTCTGGACGAGGATGAGCGATCCGAACGCGAGCGCGAGGCCCTGGAACGCGAATCCGGCGAGGCTGATGACCATGCCGGTCCACCAGTACCGGCTCACGAGCACGTTGAAGTGACCCTCGTGTCGACCCTTCGCGCGCTGGGGCGATCGGTGCCGCATGACGGTTCCGAAGGCCTGGCTGAGGGCGGACGCGAGGGCGAGAATCACTGCCGCCCAGATTTCACTCATCCCTGATGAGTAAACACCTCCCGTAAAGTAGGTCTGCGGTAAGCCGATCAACACCGGAAGGGTGTGACCGCGTGGCACTCGTAGTGCAGAAGTACGGCGGCTCCTCCGTGGAGTCCGCAGAACGAATCCGCCGGGTGGCGGAACGGATCGTGGAGACCAAGAAGGCGGGTAACGACGTCGTGGTCGTGGCCTCGGCTATGGGCGACACGACCGACGAGCTACTCGATCTGGCCGATCAGGTCTGTCCCTCGCCTCCGCAGCGCGAGATGGACATGCTGTTGACCTCGGGGGAGCGCATCTCCAACGCGCTGCTCGCGATGGCCATCAGTTCGTTCGGGATGGAGGCCTATTCCTTCACCGGATCCCAGGCCGGGATCATCACCACGACCAGGCACGGCAACAGCCGCATCATCGACATCACCCCGGGGCGCGTCCGTGAGGCGCTGGACGAGGGCAAGATCGCCCTCGTCGCGGGCTTCCAGGGGGTGTCCCGAGAGACCCGCGACGTCACGACCCTGGGTCGCGGCGGGTCCGACACCACCGCGGTCGCGATGGCCTCGGCCCTGGGTGCGGACGTGTGCGAGATCTACTCGGACGTGGACGGCATCTACACCGCCGACCCGCGGATCGTGCCCGATGCCCGCAAGCTCGACACCATCTCGTATGAGGAGATGCTGGAGATGGCGGCCGTCGGGTCCAAGATCCTCAACCTGCGCAGTGTGGAGTTCGCCCGCCGCTACCACGTGCCGCTGCGCGTCCGCTCTTCGTATTCGACCAACCCGGGCACGCTCGTGGCCGGAAAAGTGGAGGACATCCCCGTGGAAGACGCAGTCCTGACCGGAGTCGCTCACGACGCCTCGGAGGCCAAGATCACGGTCGTCGGCATCCCCGACCAGCCGGGGTACGCGGCCAAGATCTTCCGCGTGGTGGCCGACGCCGAGATCAACATCGACATGGTCCTGCAGAACGTCTCCAAGGCTGAGGGCAAGACCGACATCACCTTCACCTGCCCCCGCGAGGTGGGTGCCAAGGCCGTTGAGGTCCTCTCGCAGGCCAAGGACGATCTGGGTATCGACCAGGTGCTCTACGACGACAACGTCGGCAAGGTCTCCCTCGTCGGCGCGGGCATGAAGTCGCACCCGGGCGTCACCGCGACGTTCTGCGAGTCGCTGTCCGAGGCCGGCATCAACATCGAGCTCATCTCCACCTCCGAGATCCGCATCTCGGCGCTGGTCCGCGAGGACGAGTTGCCCGACAGTGTCCGCGCGCTGCACACGGCGTTCGAGCTGGGCGGCGACGAGGAGGCGCAGGTCTACGCCGGCACCGGCCGCTGACCTGACCCCCGGCCGGCCCGCCCCAAGCCGGGCCGGCCCGGCGCCCGGCGCCCCGCGCACCCGGCGCCCCCCGCGCCGCCCCGCGCACCCGGCGCCTGCGCACCCGGCGCCCCGCCGAGCAGAGGAATTCGCCTGTATCGCCCGAGTGGCTCAGTGCGAAATCCTCTGCTCGGCGTTCGCGCGGCGCGGCGGGTCGTCCGAATCGGTCGGTTCAGCCGCGAAAGCTCCCGTAGCCGCGGCGGTGGAGGGCTGCGCGCACGTGGGCCAGGATCTCGCCGGGGGTGCGGACGAGCGAGGTCGCGGTGACCACCTCGATGTACCAGCCGGCCGCCCGAAGCCGGTTCCGTCGGATCTCGTCCTTCGCCTGCTGCTCTTTCGTGCGATGGTCCCCTCCGTCGTATTCCACCGCCACCTTCAACTCCGGCCAGGCGATGTCCAGGCGATACCTGAACTCGGGCACCCGGTGCTGCAGGACGAATCCGGTCAGACCGTTCTCGAGTAGGAACAGCCGCGTCCGGGTTTCCCAGGGCGACTCGGCATCTGTGTCGACCTCCTCGAGCCTCTCGAGAACAGTCCGGCGACCGCGGACGCCGTGCATGTCCTCCACCAGGGCCGGTAGGCGGCTGATCGGTAGGACGCCCATGGTGGTGGAGGCGTCGAGCGCGCAGATGGCCTCGACGCGCGGTTCGCGACGAGCGATGTCGAACAAGACCCACTCGGGGCTGGCGATGCGGATGTCGGGGGAACGTCCCGACGTCAGCACGTGGATGTGCTCGGGCGGGATCCGGTACTGCCAGCCCGCCAGCCCGGGCCGTTCGATCCGCCGGCCGGGCGCCACCACATCGTCCGCGAACTCGCGCGGCGGGAAGTCGTGCCCATAGAGCGTGGCTGCGATCCACCCGGTCAACGTTGCGTCCGGGTAGAGCGTCATGAGCGCTTCGGCCCGCGCCCAGGCGTCGACGTGCACGTGGTTCCGGACCCACAGTCCGTGGTGCAGGCGGGTGTAACCGCGGTTCGTGACGCGGCTTCCGGTCAGGTGCCGCAGGTCGCGGGTGCGGATGGGGGCTGTGCGGATGGGGGCGGTGCGGGATTCTGCGCTCACGGACCGTGACTCTGCCAAGCGGACGTCGACTGGCAGGGGCGCAGAGCAGGGATCCGCGTCGACCTGTGGATGGGGCCGAGGGGTGTGGATAGCGATGCCACGGCCTCTGGCCCAGGACGTCGACCCCCTCGGCGAGCACCGCGGTCCTCGCCGAGAAGAGGAATTCGCGCAACGCCACTCGGCCGATACAGGCGAATTCCTCCGGACGGCGAGGCCGGGGGGCGAGCGACCGGATGGCGGGGCGTGCCCCCCCGCCCGCGCTCCGCCCCGGCCTCGCCTTGCGTGGTGTTCGTGCCCGAAGCGCGGCCGGGTGTGACGCACGCCGCTGTCCGAGCTGGGCGACCCCGGTAGGATGGGGTACTGCCGGTCGGTCGAGCGCAGGGCGGAGAACCCGTCCGCGGCGGGCCGGGACCAACCTGTCAGGAGTTGACCTTTTCGATGACCACTGTCGCCGTAGTCGGAGCCACGGGCCAGGTGGGGCGCGTCATGCGTGCCCTGCTGGAGGAGCGGGACTTCCCGGCTGACAAGGTCCGTTTCTTCGCGTCCGCCCGGTCCGACGGGACCACGCTGCCGTTCCGCGGTGAGGACATCGTCGTCGAGGACACCGCCAACACGCCCGACGAGGAGCTGGAGGGGATCGATATCGCCCTGTTCTCCGCGGGCGGCACGATGTCGAAGGAGCAGGCCCCCCGGTTCGCCGCCGCCGGCGCCGTCGTCGTCGACAATTCCAGCGCGTGGCGCAAGGACCCCGACGTCCCGCTCGTCGTCTCCGAGGTGAACCCGGACGCGGCGAAGAACCCACCCAAGGGCATCATCGCCAACCCCAACTGCACCACGATGGCCGCGATGCCGGTGCTCAAGGCGCTGCACGATGCGGCGGGCCTCAAGCGTCTGGTCGTGTCGACGTACCAGGCGGTCTCCGGTTCCGGGCTCGCCGGCGTGGACACGCTGAACGATCAGATCACCGGCAATGTCGGCGCCGGCCACGAGCTGGTTCACGACGGCTCGGCGCTGAAGACCGACGACCACGGGCCGTACGTCGCGCCGATCGCGTTCAACGTGCTGCCGCTCGCGGGTGGGCTCGTCGATGACGGGTCCGAGGAGACGGACGAGGAGCAGAAGCTGCGCAATGAGTCGCGCAAGATCCTCGACCTGCCGGAGCTGCGGGTGGCCGGCACCTGCGTGCGCGTGCCGGTGTTCACCGGTCACACGCTGAGCATCAACGCGGAGTTCGACAAGGACATCACGCCGGAGCAGGCGCGCGAGCTGCTGTCGAAGGCGCCGGGCGTCAAGGTCGTCGACGTGCCGACCCCGCTGGACGCGGCCGGCATCGACGAGTCGCTGGTGGGCCGCATCCGCCAGGACCAGTCGATCGAGGGCAACAAGGGCCTCAACCTCATGGTGGCGGGCGACAACCTCCGCAAGGGTGCGGCGCTCAACACCATCCAGATCGCGGAACTGCTGGTCAAGTAGCGCAACTGCTGGTCGAGTGGCCAGTCGCGGGCTGAGCCGGTCGGGAGTGCAGCTGGTCGGGAGTACGACGACGACGACGAGGCCCCGCAGTCGCACACAGGCGAGAGCCGCCGCCCGGTCGCGCAGACCGGGCGGCGGCTCTCGTGCGTCGGGCGTGCGAGGAGTTCGCCGTCTCGGCGGTATGACCAAAGGCATACTTTCGGTATGTCCCACACGACGATCAAGGTGAGTCGCGACCTCCGGGATCTTCTGAAGAGGCAGGCCGCCGAGGAGCACCGCACGCTGGGCGACCATCTTGCGTATCTCGCCTCACTCGCCGAGAAGCAACGGCGGCTCAAGCGCCTGCGTGCGGAGATAGACGCGACATCGCCAGAAGATCTGGCGTCCTACCGCGAGGAATCCGAGTGGTGGGAGCGGGCGCAGGATGCCTGACCCGACTCCCGGGGAGGTCATATGGGTTGTCCTCGATCCCGTGGCGGGTCGTGAGCAGAGTGGTCGCCGGCCCGCGGTGGTGGTCTCGTCGCGCGCGCAGATCTCCCTCGCCGATACTCTCGTGATGGTGGTTCCGGTGACGTCGGTGGATCGCGGATGGTCGAACCACGTCCTGCTCCGTGGAGACGTGTTCGATCGCGACTCCTGGGCGATGACCGAGCAGCGCGCACCCTTTCGCGCCAGCGTGTTGTCGGCCATGCCGGCCAGGTGGATGCCGGGACCCTGGTAGACATTCGCCGGTGGATCCAGGATTTTCTTGACGAGTAGCGGTCGACCGCCCCGACCCCGGCCCCCACAACCCCACCACCCGAGAGGACCACCCATGACCCCGACCCTGACCCACCACGAGGACATCGCCGTCCTCACGCTCGGCAGCGACGAGAACCGCTTCTCCCCGGACCGGCTCGACGCGATCAACGCCCACCTCGATGAGGTCGAGAAGTCCGCGAAGGGGCTCGTCACCGTGGGGTCGGGCAAGTTCTACTCCAATGGCCTCGACCTCGACTGGCTCATGGCCAACTCGGACCGCCTGGACTGGTACGTCGGCCGGATCCAGGAGCTGTTCTCGCGCGTCCTGACGTTCTCCCTGCCGACGGTCGCCGCGGTCAACGGGCACGCGTTCGGCGGCGGCGCGATGCTCGCGATGGCCCACGACTACCGGGTGATGCGCGACGACCGTGGCTATTTCTGCTTCCCCGAGGTGGACATCAACATCCCGTTCACTCCCGGCATGGCGGCGCTGATCCAGGCCAAGACGACCCCGCAGACCGCCATGACCGCGATGAGCACGGGCCACCGTTACCCCGGGGCCGAGGCGGAGGAGGCGGGCCTCGTCGACGCGACCGCTGCGGAGGCCGAGATCGTCACCGCGGCGCTCGGACGTCTCCAGCCGATCCTCGGCAAGGACCGCACCACTCTCGGCGCCATCAAGACCACGATGTTCGCCTCCGTCACCGAGGCGCTGGGCCGGGGCCCCGGCGGCGTCAGCCTCTGACGCCCACCCGTCCCTGGTGGATCGCCAGCTCGGGGTAGCGCGGGGATAGTTCGACACCGGCAACGACAACGACGACGACGACGAGGACCGCCGCCGCGGGGAAACGATGCGGTCGCCCGGTCACGCCGAACCGGCGGCGGCTTCGGTCGTATCGAGGCCGGTCCAGTGCCATAGTGGAACTGCACGCCCCTCGTGTCCCGGCCTGCTGCTGGAACACGTGGCCAGATCGCACGACTCCCTGCAGGTTCACGCCTGCACCGACGAGAGGAACGCAGATGGCTATCAACGACGACGACATCACCACGTCCGGCGCTCAGGGCGAGGGCATCGCCGACGGCGGTTCCAATCCCGGCGGCCACGACGGTGGCGCCGACGGGTCCGCCCACCACATGAAGGGCGAGGGCGAGGGCCTGGTTGACGGCGGTTCGAACCCGGACGGTCACGACGGCGGCGCGGACGGTTCCGCCGATGGCGCCGCGAACACCGGCGAAGGGGTGGCCGACGGCGGTTCCAACCCGGATGGTGCCGACGGCGGCGCTGACGGCACGCAGTAATTGCGGGCTCTTCATCGGTGCGTCGCGTGCGGTTCGGATGAGTTCGCGGCTCAGGTGTGGGGGCAGCGGCCCCTGCTGACCCGGGCGGCCGAGCTGCCACGCGACTACTCCGACCTGCTCTCGCCCGCGATGGTCGACGAGATCATCGCCGAACGCGGGGTGCGCACGCCGTTCGTGCGCATGGCGCGGGAGGGCACGCTCGTCGACCGGGCGTGCTTTACCCGCTCCGCGGGGTTCGGGGCGCAGATCGCCGATCAGCTCGACCCCGACGGCGTGCTCACGCAGTACGCCGCCGGGGCGACGCTCGTGCTGCAGGGTCTGCACCGGTTCTGGCCGCCGATCATCGACTTCGTGCGGGGCATGACCTCGGACATCGGCCATCCGGTGCAGACCAACGCGTACATCACCCCGCCCGCGAATCGCGGGTTCGATCCGCACTACGACGTCCACGACGTCTTTGTGCTCCAGGTGTCCGGCACCAAGCGGTGGCGGGTGCACGAGCCCGTCCATCACCATCCGCTTGCGGATCAGCCGTGGACCGATCACCGCGAGGCGATCGCCGAACGGGCGAAGGACGAGCCGGTCATCGACACCGTGCTCGAGCCGGGGGACTGTCTCTACCTGCCGCGCGGCTGGGTCCACTCGGCCGAGGCGCAGGGCGATACGTCCATCCACCTCACGGTGGGCGTGGCCCCCTTGACCGGGCACGACGTCGCCACGGCGATGATCGAGGCACTGGCCTCGGAGGAGGAGCTGCGGGCGTCGTTGCCGTTCGGGCTCGCCCCTGTCGATGCCGCGAGCGCCGAGCCCCACGCCCGCGAGGTCCTCGACGTGCTGGCCCGGTTGATCGCCGAGAAGCAGGAGCAGCTCAGCGGTCTCGCCGGCGACGCGCTGGCCGAGAAGTACCTGGATCTCACGCGACCCGCCGCGATCCGCCCGCTGGCCACCCTCGATGCCGTGGCCGCCCTCGAGTCCGACACTCGGCTGCAGTTGCGCGAGGGGCTCCACGCACGGGTGGACTGCACCGGCTCCGACGCCGACTCCGACGCCGGCAATCCCGGCACGGTGGTGTTGAGGCTGCCCACCAAGTCGGTGACGTTCCCGGGGGTGTGCGCCCCCGCCCTGCGCGCTGTCCTCGAGGGCGACCCCGTCAGCGCCGGCGCGCTTCCCGGCCTTGATGCCGACGATGGCCTGGTGGTTCTCCGGCGGTTGTTGCGGGAGGGCGTGGTGGTGGCGCTGTGAGCAGGCCTGCGGACTGGGAGCCGTGCAGTGATTCGTCGTTGCGCCGCGGCGATCTCCTGGACGGGTCGGGCTCCCGGGGGTTGCGGTGGCTGATGGTCGAACTGGCCGGCCCGTGGGGGTATTCGGCGTTGCTCGACTCGCCGGGTCTCCTTCCGCCGGAGCTGGGTCGCGAGATCGCCGGGCGTGCCCAGGAGGCTGATGTCCGGGTTGCCGCGATCCGTAGGCCGGGTCGTCGTCGTCATACAGAGGAGCAACGCTGGCGGTGGGCGCTCGCCGACGCCCGGCCCGGGCACGAGTCGCTGCGGTGGGGCGAGGTCGATGGCCCGGTCGGGTATGCCGAGATCCCCCTCGACGGTTCCGCCGGCGCCCCGTCAGTGGAGCCGCTGGTCGCCGTGTGCGCGCACGGCAAGCACGATCAGTGCTGCGCGGTGCGGGGGCGCAGCGCCGCGGCGCGGATCGCCGAGCGGCATCCGGAGGCGACCTGGGAGTGCTCTCACCTGGGCGGCGACCGCTTCGCCGCGACGATGCTCGTCCTGCCGCACGGCCTCTTCTACGGCCGCGTCGACCAGGCGGAGGACCCGGCCGACATCGTCACCCGCTACACCGAGGGGCGGGTCGACGAGCGGTACCTGCGCGGACGCAGCAGTCACTCGGCGGCCGTGCAGAGCGCCCAGCACCATGCCCGCGCGGTGGTGCCCGACGACCGCATCGACGCCTTCGCCCCCGTGCGCGTGGTCGAACGAGACGAGCACGTCGAGGTGACGCTCGAGGGACCCGGCGGACCGATCGAGGTGTGGCTGCGCGAAACTTACTCGGAGCCGATCTTCACGATGTGCCGGGCCCACGCCCCCGGGCCGGTCCGGCAGTGGGAGCTGATCGAGGTCAGGGGCGGCGGGTAGGGCCGGACGTCGGGGCGAGGTGGAGCGAGGATGGTCGAACCACGTGTGGCTCCGCGGAGGCGTCCTCGACCGCGGCTCCTCGGGGACTCCGCACGCGAAAGGACAGGCGAAGTCGATGCAGCCGTTGATCCGCGCCGCGAGCCTGCGCGGGTTCGCTGAGCTCGTCACCGAACTCGGCGGGGATCCGGATCGGCTGCTCGCGCGGTTCGGCATCGAGCCAGAGACGTTGGCGGACGAGGACGGGCTGCTGTCGATCACCGACCACGACCGGATGCTCGATGTGGCGGCAGCCCACCTGCGCTGCCCGGACCTCGGTCTGCGGCTGGCCGAACGGCAGGACGTGACGATTCTCGGCCCCATCGCGCGCGCGATCGGATCGTCGCAGACCCCCGCGGAGGCACTGGAGTGCGCGGCTCGGTTCATGTTCGTGCACAGCCCCGCGCTGAGGATCGAGGTCGCCGACGACCCGTGGGGCCGGCGCGGCGTGATCGCCCTGATTTACCGCAAGGAGTTGACCGAGTCGCCGTACTCGCCGCAGGCCGCCGAGCTGGGGCTGGGGGTGTTCTACCGGGTGGCCGTGCATCTGGTCGGGCAGTCCACCGGGTTGCGGTCGGTGGAGGTGCCGCACGGACCACTCTCGCCGGTCGGCCGGTATCTGGGCTTCTTCGGCGTCGACGTGAAGTTCGACCGGCCCGCGGCCGCGCTGTGCGTCGACCGTCGGATGTTGGATGCCACGTTCGCCTCCGCGGATGAGGATCTCCGTCGCGCGGCCCTCGATCACCTGACGGGCTCGTACTCCGACCCGTCGGACTCGGTGGCTCACCAGGTGCGCCGCCTCGTGGGGGAGCGCCTTCCCGGCCGCGTCCCCACGCTCGCCGAGGTGGCCGGGGCGCTCCTGCTCCACCCGCGGACGCTGCAACGTCGCCTCGCCGCCGTCGACACCACCTACGGCCGGGTCGTCGACGACCTGCGTCGGGATCGCGCGCACCGGTTCATCACGACCAGCGACCTGTCCTTCACCCAGATCGCCGACCTGGTCGGTTTCGCCGAGCAGGCCACGCTCAGCCACGCGGCGCGCCGGTGGTTCGGTATGTCCCCCGGGGAGCTGAGGCGGACCACCAACCTGTCGCCCTGACACAAGTTTCCCGCCGCCGGACACCGGATGCTGGTGTCGACCGCGGGAACGACCGGCGCCCCCGGGCGGCCACCCCATCGGCGAGGAGGAGCGAACGATGCTGCGCGAAGATCCACCGCGTTCGGACCAGGTGTCCGGACCCATGCTCGAGCAGATCGGCGCGCGGCCGATCCCCGAATTCGACGGCGTCCACGACGTGTGGCCGCGGGGCGAGCGGCTGAGGGCGGTGCGCTCGGCGGCCGCCGAGTACAAGAAGCGGTTCGTGCAGCAGGGGCAGGTGCGGGCGGTGCGGTCAGTCGACGTGGCCGGGGCGCCGTACCCGGTCAAGTACGCCTTCGACAACGCGGTGTCGGTGCCCAGCCTGCCGTTGGTCACCATGATCAACCGCATGGTGGTGGTCCAGTACGACGACTGGAACGGTCGGCCCCGCACCCTGGTGTTCGAGCCGACCGTCCCCGCCGGTTCCGCCAAGGCACCGTTCTACGCCAATCTGGAGAGGCTGGTCGACGCCGTCCCCGGCGGCCGCCTGGCCAGCAAGGCGATTCTGAAGTACTTCAACGAGCCCGGCGAGGCCCTGGCCAAGGTGGGGCTGCGACCGGAGGACGTGGACTTCCTCACGTTCGACCACCTGCACGTGCAGGACCCCCGGATGATTCTCGGCTCGAGCGAGGTGATCGCGGGCGAGCCGACGCCGCGCACCGCCCTGTTCGGCGACGCGCAGCTGCTCGTGCACCGCCGCGAACTGGCCACCCTGGAGGACCTGCACCCCATGCAATGGGCCTGGTACGTCGAGGACGGACTCGACGGCGTCCACCGGGACAGGTTCGCCGTGTTCGACGGCGACATCGAACTCGGCCCCGGCATCGCCCTGCTGTGGACGCCCGGCCACACGGACGGCAACCACTCGCTGGTCATCAACACCCCGGACGGCGTGTGGGTGTCCTCCGAGAACGGCATCTCCCTGGACAACTGGCAGCCGGAGCTGTCGAAGATCCCCGGCGTGCGCCGCTACCACCGCGAGTACGGCCGCGAGATCTGCCCCAACGCCAACACCCTCGAGGACGCGCTGGACCAGTACGACTCCATGATCAAGGAGAAGACGCTCGCCGACCCGTGTCCGACCGACCCGCGCTGGCTGCAGATCCTGCCCTCCACCGAACTGGCGCCGTGGAAGCGTTTCTGGCCGGTGGTGCCGACGTACTGCCACGGTGGGATCTCCTACGGCGAGATCCGCGCCGGACTGAGGGACGGGAAGTGACGACGACGACGAGGATCCGCAGCGCGCTCGTGACCGGGGCCGGTCGCGGCCTGGGCCGAGATATCGCGGGCCTGCTGGCCGACCGCGGGTATCGCGTCATGATCACCGATCTGGACGAGCAGTCGTCCCGGACGGCGGCCGCGGAGATCGGGCGGGGTGCGCTCTGGGCCGCTGTCGACGTCCGCGATCGCGGGCAGGTCGACGAGGCCCGGGACCGGCTGGTCGCGGAGACCGGGGGCGTGGACGTGTGGGTCAACAACGCCGGCGTCCTGCTCACCGGCCCGGCGTGGGAGCAGACCGACGAGCAGCGGCGGCTCATGCTGGACGTCAACGCGCTGGGGACGATCAACGGCACGGTCGCCGCGATCGAGGCCATGCGCGGCCGCAGCGCTGGTATCCCGGGCACCGGCGCGACCGGCAGTGGCGGGCACATCGTCAACATCGTCTCGCTGGCGGGTATCTCCGCGGTCCCGGGCGAGGCCGTCTACGCGGCGTCCAAACACGCGGTGATGGGCTTCAGTTCCAGCACGGCCGCCGACCTGCGGCTGGCCGGGGTGGACGATATCGACATCTCGTGCATCTGCCCGGACGGCATCTGGACCCCGATGCTCTTCGACAAACTCGAGGACCCGCAGGCGGCGCTGTCGTTCTCGGGTGTCCTCCTGCAGTCGGAGGACGTGGTGCGCGCGGTGGGCAGGGTGCTGGAGTCGCGGCGCCCGGTTACGGCCGTCCCGGCTAGGCGCGGGGCGCTGGCCAGGCTGGGTGCCGCGTTCCCCCGCCTGGCGTCCGCCCTCCTGCCGCTGATGGCCGCCAAGGGTCGCCGGAAGCAGCGCACTCTCCTACGAACGCAAGGATCGTCCCGCTCTTGACCACTCGGACAGACCCCTCCGTGATCATCCATCGTGAGGTCGACCTGCAGTCCCGGTTGCTCTACTGGGCCGGGCGGGCGACGCTCCGTCAGGTGTACCGCTTCTGGCCCATGACCGGCGCCGGGATCCGGGGGCTGGCCGCAGTCGAGCGCGGGTTCTCGCGACTGGCGGGCCCCGCCGGGGTGCGTGTGGAACGGACCGTGCTCGGCGGCACCGCGGCCGAGACGTCGACCCCCGATTCCGTCGGCCCGGACGCACTGGCCGACGTGACCGTGCTCTACCTCCACGGCGGCGCGTTCGTCTTCTGCGGCCCCGGCACCCACCGTGGGCTCTGCGGCCGGCTGGCGATGGACCTCGGCGTGACCGTGCACTCGCTGGACTACCGGATGCTGCCGGAGGTCGACCTGGCGACCGTGGTCGCGGATGCCTACGCCGGGTATCGCGCTCTGTCCGAGCAACTGCCCGCGGATCACCGGATCGTGGTGGCCGGGGACTCGGCGGGCGGGTACCTGGCCGCCGCGATTTGCGAGTTGGCCGCCCGCGACGGCGTCCGCCAGCCCGCCGCGATGGTGGGTTACTCGCCCCTGCTCGACGTCGATGGCGAGGTGCGTGAGGGGCCGTGGGCCACGCGCGACTCCTACCAACCGGCCGTCACGGTGCAGCGGTTCCAGAGGCTGTGGCAGCACCACGCCGACGGGCTGGAGAGCAGCCGCTCGATGCTCACCTGCGATCCGGAGGTGTTCCCGCCGACGCTGATCACCCTGGCTGCGGGCGAACTCGTGGAACCGGCCGCGCTCCAGCTGACCGAACGCCTACGCGCGGCCGGGCGGCCCGTCGAGACCCACCGGTGGTACTCGGCAGTCCACGCGTTCCCGGTGCTCGCCGGCCTGACCCCGCACAGCCGCCACGCCGGCAGGATCACGGCCGAGTTCCTGCGCCAGACCCTGTCGGCACAGGTCTCACAGCGCCCTCTCTCAAGACATGCACGAGATGGGTCTTGACCGTGCCTTCGGACAGGTGCAGCGACTCGGCGGGCTGCCGGTTGCTCGAGCCCCCTCGGCCACGGCGCGCAGGACCTCGGACTCCCGGTCCGTGAGCACCGGTCAAGGACCACGCATCCGGCTCAGTAGCCGGGCGGCGACCGCTTTGCCGCGACGATGCTCGTCCTGCCGCACGGCCTCTTCTACGGCCGCGTCGACCAGGCGGAGGACCCGGCCGACATCGTCACCGCCTACAACGAGGAGCGGGTCGACGAGCGGTACCTGCGTGGACGCAGTAGCCACTCGGCGGCCGTGCAGAGCGCCCAGCACCATGCCCGCGCGGTGGTGGGAGCTGATCGAGGTCAGGGGCGCGTAGGAAGCGTCAGTGCGTCAGACGGTCTCCACCACGGGCTCGGACAGGGAGTCGGCCACGGCCTCGGCGGCGGTCTCCTCGAGCGGGATGGTGCAGGCCAGGGGCTCGCTGCCGGACCAGTCGTGGCCCCAGTAGCTGTCGGCGGTGATGTTCTGCGGCAGGTACTGGTCCTCGTCCACCATGAGGCCGTCGTAGCCGAACTCGATGTCCCAGCCGCCGGGCGCGCGCAGGTAGTAGGACACCATCTTGTCGTTGGTGTGGCGGCCGAGGGTGGAGGAGATGCCGAACCCGTGCTCGGTGGTGCGCTCCATGGCCTGGGCGACCATGTCCATCTCGGCCACCTCGAGCATGATGTGCACGATCCCCGGGCCCATGTGCGGGGCGGGCATCACGGCGAAGCTGTGGTGGCGCGGGTTGACGCCCATGAACTGGATGCGCAGCGGCGGCATGCCGGGGGCGGCCGGGAACGGGAACGCGCCGCGGGTGTGGAAGCCCAGCACGTCGCGGTAGAAGCCGATGGTGGCGTCGTAGTCGGTGGTGGGGACCACGAGGTGGCCCAGGCCCAGCTCGTCGGTGACAAACTCGGTGCGGTACTTGGTGGAGACCTTGGAGTGGTCCAGTTCAGCGCCGTGGAAGATCTCCAGGCGCTGGCCGCAGGGGTCGTCCAGGGTGATGGCGCCGTC
Source organism: Dietzia sp. KRD202 (assembly GCF_017168155.1). Lineage (NCBI taxonomy): Bacteria > Bacillati > Actinomycetota > Actinomycetes > Mycobacteriales > Dietziaceae > Dietzia > Dietzia sp. KRD202. The sequence continues at coordinate 49,614 of NZ_JABFAN010000008.1, forward strand.
GACCTTGATGGCCTGCGCCTCGTCGTGGGTGAGGTCGCGGTAGGCGATGCCGTGCTCGGTGAGGGTGACCCGGACGCGGTCCAGGGCGATCTCGTCGCGCACCTCCCAGCCCACCGCAGCGAGGTTGTCCTTCTCCGCGCGGCGCAGGGTGATGCGGCGGGCCCGCTCGTCGAGGCGCAGGTGGAGGGTGTCCTCGTCGCCGCCGGCGCCCACGCCCAGGTCCAGCACGTCGTGGGCGAGGGTGCGCCAGCGGTCGAGGTCGGTGGTGTCGATTCTGAGGTAGCCGAGGGCCCGGATGTCGCCCATGAAGTGTCCTTTCGAGAGATGGCCCCGGCGCGCCGGGGTGTCACCGCGGGGGAGCGCCGCGCGCGCCCGGGGGAGGGATGAGGACACTGTGGCCGCGATGTGGCGCGCGTCACCAATCGATTCCGCTGGGCGGGAAAAGGGGTGGTGGGAGGATGGGTGGAGTGTGGCCAGGAGGGCGACTGCACCTGCCGGCTGGACCACCCATGATCTAGTACCCGACCCGCCACCACGCCCGAGCTGGGCCGCGAGATCGCCGGGCGTGCCCAGGAGGCCGACGTCCGGATCGCCGCGATCCGCAGACCGGGTCGTCGTCGTCAGACCGATGAGCAACGCTGGCGGTGGGCGCTCGCCGACGCCCGGCCCGGGCACGAGTCGCTGCGGTGGGGCGAGGTCGACGGCCCGGTCGGGTACGCCGAAATCCCCCTCGACGGATCCGCCGGCACCCCGTCAGCGGAGCCGCTGGTCGCGGTGTGCGCGCACGGCAAGCACGATCAGTGCTGCGCGGTGCTGGGGCGCAGCGCGGCGGCTCGGATCGCCGAACGATACCCGGACGCGACCTGGGAGTGCTCCCACCTGGGCGGGGACCGGTTCGCCGCGACGATGCTCGTCCTGCCGCACGGCCTCTACTACGGGCGCGTCGATCAGGCGGAGGACCCGGCCGACATCGTCACCCGCTACACGGAGGGACGCGTCGACGAGCGGTACCTGCGAGGGCGCAGTAGTTACTCGGCGGCTGTGCAGGTCGCGCAGCATCATGCCCGCGCGGTGGTGCCCGACGACCGCATCGACGCCTTCGCACCCGTGCGCGTGGTCGAACACGACGAGCACGTCGAGGTGACGCTCGACGGACCCGGCGGACCCATCGAGGTGTGGTTGCGGGAGACCTACTCGGAGCCGATCTTCACCATGTGCCGGGCCCACGCCCCCGGCCCGGTGAGGCAGTGGGAGCTGATCGAGGTCAGGGCCGACGTGTAGAGACCCAGTCCAGGGGAAGCCGGAGACGACGACGAAGTCTGCGGCTGCCACGAGAATTACATTGCCGGCCGTGCAGTCCGCGCGCTCAGATCAGATGCTGAGCACCGATGCTTGGGAAAGAACGTCCGCTGGCATTGGCCGGCGGAGTTTCCAACGAATTCGTATTGGCCGCTCTCCGGAGTGAGAATCGTAATCTGCGTTTCCCAGCAGCAAGAAGGGTGCGGTGGCGACGTCATCCTTCGGGGAGTTGCGGACTGCCAGCAGCACGTTAGTCCGTGTTTCGCGTTGGGCCAGGTAGCGCCTGCCAGTCCCCGACGACTGCGACGTGTTTGATTGAGACTCCCAGTCGAACAGCGTGGGCGAGACCGGGACGTCGCGGTACATCGTTGACGGGCTGAAAACCCTCTCGTCTTTGTGCAGGTTGATGAAGAAGATGTCTGTCTGGTGGGGCTCGGACCAGGCGACTCCCTCACGAGATCCCTGTGGCCTGCCGTCCTTTCCGCGCCAATCTAGTGCTGACAACAATTCCTCGCGGGTGTAGCTCGCGTGGGAACGCAGTGGTAGATCCGCAAGGTTGCCGTCCAGCGGCAGCGGAACGTGACGAATGTTCCGTGTAGACGCCTCCATAAGCTGGACGAGCTCCTCGAACAGGCGCGGGTACTCGGCGAGGTCGGCGACTGTCTGAGTGAAGTCAGGCGTGGGTTGCGAGGGCAGGAGGTAGTCGATGAGCATCGACGCCCATACGTCGTTACGGGCGAACGTCTGGCCACCCAAGATGCCTTCGCTGACCCGCGTGTACTCCCGAATTCGGTCGAGGTCGTCGACCGTCCTCAATCGCTGAAGTCTCTTGAGAAGCTTCTTCTCCTGACCCTCGGGCTCTGGCTTGCCCGTTGCGATCGACACGATGGTCGTCCAAGCGCGATCGGCGCGATAAATGTCGTCTAGTTCGCGGTTGGTCTCGTTGAGGAATTCGGCGAGCTTGGGGACTGCACCGAGAGACCGCAGGTCCTTCGCCAAAGCGCTCTTCGAGCTAGCCTTGACCGCCTCTTTGATAGACCGCAGAACCTCGTCTCGCGATACCTCGTCGAGGACGATGCGTGAGGCCCCCGGAAGAGACGGGAAACCCACATCAAGGTCGTCCTCGAGGCGGCGGCGAGATAAGCCAGTCATCGCATGAAAACGACCGGCCAGGTCGAAGGCCGCCCGATGCTGGCCCACGAAGTCCAGGACGGTCAGGACGGCCTTGCCTGGGGAGCGGCGCAAACCGCGTCCGAGCTGCTGGATGAAGATCGTGGAACTGGCTGTGGGACGAAGCATCAAGACCACGTCGACAGAGGGAATGTCGATGCCCTCGTTGAAAACGTCGACAGTGAAGATGCAGCGCAAGTCCCCGGACTTAAGTTGCTCGACCAAGCGGCGGCGCGCGTCTGGTTCGGTGGTGCCAACAATGGCGGCGGAGGGCAGACCGCGCGCCGTGAATGCCTCAGCCATATATCTCGCATGTTCCACTGATATGCAGAATCCCAGCGCTTTCATGCGGCTGGGATCGAGAACCTTCTCGCGGAGAGCCTTGAGGATGAGCAGGGTACGGGCGTCATTGCCGGTGTAAAGCGAGGAAAGCGCTCCTGGGCTGTACTGGCCGGCTGTCCACTCCACATCGCGGAGATCCGTGTTGTCAGAGATGCCGTAGTAGTGAAATGGGCACAGTAGGTCCTGTTCGAGTGCGTCCCACAAACGGAGTTCGTATGCGGTCCGACCGTCGAATAGCTCTCGTACGTCCACACCGTCGGCGCGCTCTGGAGTGGCCGTCAGACCGAGCACTTCCGAAGCGCCGAATCGAGACAGGAGGCGTCTGTAGCTTGCAGCCTCTGCGTGGTGGAACTCGTCGATGACGAGGACGTCCCACTCGTCTGAGGCGTGCTCGTCTCGATCCAGTGATTGGACGCTGGCAAAGACGTGTTTCCAGCGGCGAGGACGCTCGCCGCCAACGAATAGTTCGCCGAATGAACCGTCACCGAGCACAGCGCGATAGGTGTGGATGGCTTGGACAAGGATCTCTTTCCGATGGGCCACGAACAACAGCGATGGCTGCTTGCCGTCCGCACGCTCGGACAGCGCTCGGTAGTCGAGAGCTGCGACGACCGTCTTGCCAGTGCCGGTCGCCGCGACCAGAAGGTTGCGGTGGCGGTCGAAGACCTCCCGTTCGGTTGCGAGCGCGTCGAGCATGAGTTGTTGGTGGCCGAAAGGTCGTACCTCGAGGCCCGACAGAGTGACGAGGACCGAGTTGGACTTGCGGCCGCCCGCTTCCTCGAGCGCACGGTCAAGCTTGTCGGTATCGCGCTCCGGGTCGTACAACTCAAAGTCCGCCATGTTCCAGTACGAGTCAAAGACAGTACGGAACTTTGCGATCTGAGCCGCATGCACGACCGACGACAGGCGGACGTTCCATTCGAGTCCATCAACAAGGGCAGAGCGCGAGAGGTTCGAACTGCCGACGTAGGCGGTGTCGAATCCCGAAAGCCGACGGAACAGCCACGCCTTGGCATGCAAGCGCGTCGAGGCCTTTTCGAACCGCACTTTGACCTGAGCGCCGTAGTCCTTAACTAGAATATCGAGCGCCCGGCGATCAGTTGCGCCCATGTAAGTAGTCGTGAGAACGCGCGGAGTTATCTCGCGTTCGGCGAGAAGCTTGAACTGCGGGGCGAGGACCGTCACGCCAGTGAACTTCACAAAAGCGCACAGGAGGTCGACTTCGTCAGCCGACTCCATCTCGAGCGCGAGTTCGTTGCCGAGGCCGGGCTCGTCGCGGGCGTTGGTAAGAAGCGCCCCTTCCGACAGTGGGGTCGAAGGTCGGCGCGGTTCATTTCGTCCAGCGGGATAGATGGACTGGAGTACTGACCCACCTGCTAGGTCATCGCCATCGGAGTCGAGTACATCGAGAAACCGCTCAACCACTTCGAGTCGCTTCTCGTGGTCCACTGATTCGAGGTGCCTACGAACTGCGTCGCCGATATGTCGTCCGAGGATCTCGGGTGCGCGGGCGGGATCCAGATCAACAATGCGTCTTGCCCCTACGGTGGCGTCGAGACGCATCTGCAGGCGTGGGGTGACAACCGAATCGTAAAGCCCTTCGGGCAGTGGTGCACTCACAATTGCTCCGAGACGGGATTGAGGCTCGGAGACGAAAGGACCGCTACTGCAGGGAGGTCAGGAGCCGCCCATTCCAGAGACGCCAGAGAGTCGAGGGGCAGCCAGCGCAGTTCATCGTGGTCGGTGCTGCGAGTGGGCGCCTCGGCAGACGTGACGAGGTAGCAGGCCAAGTCGATGTCGAGATCGCCGACCGAAGTAACAGTCCTATCGACAAGGGCACCAACTGAGACCGAGATGCCAAGCTCTTCTCGGACTTCGCGTACCAAGGCGACCTCGGGCTTCTCGTCGTCGTCGATCTTTCCACCTGGAAATTCCCACTTGCCTGCCGCAGATTTTCCTGGCGCGCGCTTACAGGCCAGAACCTCGCCGTCTCGATAGAACACTGCCGCTACTACTTCGATCCGCGGCATTGCTCTCCCTTGTCAGCCCGATTCGCGTTCGGAAGTAAAGCTTATCTACATGGCCGGCGCTCACTTCGCCATATCGCCCCAGTCGGTGAACCCTGACGGATCGTGCCGGCCCAGGTTGGCGTGCTCGAACAGGCCCCAGCCCACGTCGCCGTTGCAGGTCGCGCGAGCTACGTGGTCGACGGTGTTGAACGGCAGCATCGAGACGACGTCGGGTGAGGTCATGTCGTAGGTGACCGACTCACTCCAGCCGCGACCCATCCAACGACCGTGCGACCACGCCGGGTCGCCCACGTACCCGGAGCCCATGCTCAGCGGGACCCCGAGCAGGGTCTCGACCTCCAGCAGGAGGGGCTCGCCGTGCGGGGTGGTCAGGTGCACGCGCACACGCTCGGGGTGGCGGGTGCCGGGCCGGTAGTCGACCTCCATCCGCGGCCAGCCCAGCTGCTCGATGCGCCCGTCGGCGAACACCCGGCTCGCATGATTGAGCGTGCGGTGCCCGTCTGGGCTCTCCTGCAGGATGATGACCATCGCGTAATCGTCGAAGCGCAGCGGGATGTACGTCCACCAGAAGCCCTCGCGCGGCTCGGCTGCCCACCGGCCCGGCGGATCCGACTCGCCGCTCGGACGGATGCCCCACGAGCGGTCCCGGGTGCCGAGCCAGACATCGGGGTCGACGTTAAACTCTCGGCCGTCGACCGCCAGCGTGCCGGACCAGCTCCCCACCTGCGCGAACCGGCTCGCGTCGAGCATCGCGCGCGTGCCCTCGAGCAGCACGTGCCGCTCCTCGAGCACCGCGTCGAACAACCCCTCCCACGTCAGGTCCATGGACAGATCCGGGTGCTCGCACACCAGCCGGAGCCGCCGCAGCGGCTCGATCACCTCGATCCGGTACCCACCCACCGTCGGCTCCAGGGTCCGCGCCTCGAGCGCGTCGGAGAACCGCACCGACCGCTGGGTGTCACCATGGCGGACGGTGGCGAACGCATCGACCACCCCGAGGTTGGGATACACCCCGAACCCGGTCACCAGGAACACCTCGCCGGTGCGGTCGTGGGCGTTGAAGTAATAGCGGTCGTAGAAATTGCGGTCGCTCGTCACCGCCTGCGCCATCGGCAGCGGCGTCTGGTGGACGGGGAACTCGTCGAGCGGAGTGGGTTTCACGGTGGCGCCTCATCATTTTCTGCGGTGCGGACGGGTCACCCCAGACTGACCGAGCCGTGCCGAGCGCGAGCGCACTTTGGAGTCGAGTCCCGCCAGGACTCTTCTGATTCGATGTCGTTGTTGCTGCATACAGTGCCCATGTGGAAGTGGAGTCGACAGGCATGCGCGCGTTTGTCGATGAGTCAATTTGCGTGCGGAGTGAAACGACTCAGGAGTATCTCATCGGAGCAGCCGTCGTCGTCGCAGAGGAATGCGACTCAATCCGTGAGGCACTCAGGCCGCTGCGGCTTTCAGGGCAGATCAAACCGCACTGGTCGGATGAGAGTGATCGTCGTCGTCGCACGATCATCGAGGCGATAGCAGGTGTGGAATCCATGAATGTGGTCATTGCTCACCTCAGCGGGCGCAGCCGTAAGACTGAGCGGCACCGGCGGAAGTGTCTGGAATTGCTGTACCACGAACTCGGCGAGGCTGGCGTTCTGGACATCACCCTCGAGCGCCGAAGTGATGCGCAGGACACGGGAGATCTCGCCCACGTCGTGGCTCTGCAAGGCCACGGATGGCATCCGGGGCTGCGGATACACCATTGTCGCGGCGGTGACGATCCGTTGCTGTGGATCCCGGATGCAGTTCTCGGGGCGGTGAACTCGAGTTTCTCTGGTAACAGCAGCTACCTCGACGCACTCCGCGACAGCATCCTGATCGAGAAGCGGACCCTCGAATCGTTGGACTCAGGGCTCGGGCAAAGCGAAAGGCCCTAGATCCAGTCGTCCGGCTGGGATTCTAAGGCCTTCTTCCCGATCCGTCGTAACGGCGGGCATTCATCACTGTAGCTACGGCGACCTGAAGGGCGCAAGACCTCCCCGGCGCGCTGGACGTCAGTCGGCGATGAGCCGGGCGAGCATGGTGTGGTGCAGGACGTACTCGTCCGGGCTCGCGGGTGGTTCCTGTTCGCCGAAGTGGATACGACGACGAGTGATCCGCGACAGGATGATGGCCTGCCGCAGCCCGGCGTACACGTAGTAGAAGTCGAGGTCGCGGACGGTGGAGCCCGTCACCTGCTCGTACTGCTCGACGACCTCGCGGTGGTCGAACAGGTCCGGGATTCCGGGGAAGCCGAAGGTGACCGCGAGGTCCTGGAACAGGTCGTGGAAGTACAGGAACCAGCCCAGGTCCACCTCGGCCGGCGCGATGGCCGCCATCTCCCAGTCGAGAACGGCCGTCGGGCGCGTCCCCTCGTAGAGGATATTGCCGATCCGGGCGTCGCCCCAGCTCAACACGTCCGGGCCGGTCTCGTCGGGCCAGTGCGCCTCGATCCAGTCGAAGGCCCGATCGATAAGCGGGATCCGCAGCCCGTCCTCACGGGTCGTCCACTCGTAATACGCGCGCTGCTCGTCGACGTGTGCGCGCAGCGCGCTCATCCCGGGCGCCGGGGCCAGCGCCGGCAGGAGGTCGGCCGGTGCGGGGATACGGTGGATCGCCGCCAGCACCGCGACGGACTCGCGCTGCAGCTCGGCGCGCTCCCCGGGGGACATCTCCAGCAACCAGCCGTCGAAGACGTACGGGGGGTTGTCGACGGGCGCCTGACCGGAGGCGCGGTCCATCACCAGGAACGGCGCTCCGAGCACGCCCGGGTCCTGCTCGAGCCAGCGGACACGGGGGACCGGCAGGTCGGTGTTCTCGGCGACCGCCCGCATCACGTCGAACTGCGTGGCCAGGTCGTAGACGGGAAACACCGGGAACGCGTCGTCCAGCGGGCACATCCGGGCCACCAGCTGCGCGGACTGCGGTTCGGCTGCGCCCCCTGACGAGGCCGGGCCGGCCGGAGTCCAGGAGGCGTCGAAGAGGACCGAGATGTTCGACATCCCCGAACTCTCCGGCCTGCTCACCGCCGAGACCTCGACACCTGCGGAGGCATCGACCTCGTCGCGGCCCGCGAGCCAGGCGGTGAGGCGGTCGCGGAACTCGTCGAGGTCGGCCTCGCCCGAGGTCACCCGTTGGTGGAGTGGTTCGTCGGAGCGTGCGGTGGTCATGCGATCGTCGTCATGTGGTTCGGACCCTTCGTACGGACCTGATGCGCGGGCGGGACCCGCGATGAGCACAGTGTGACCCAACGCACAATACGGAGGATCTGAAATGCGCATCCCCGCAGTCGCCCACGCGGTCTGGGGCGGTGAACCTCGTCGTCGTCGTACTTTGTCGCCGTACTTCGTCGCGGTGCGTCGCGGTAGTTCCCCGGACCGGCAGGGGGTGGGGAGATCGGTGATCCGTCACCGACATGGGCGGATCGGTAGCCTCTGGGCGTGGGCCACCACGGCCCTTACTGCAACGGTGAACGTAGAAGAAGGTGTGTTGTGTCGGTCCCCTTGAGCATCCTTGACCTGGTCTCCATCTCGGAGGGCTCCACCGCACGTGAGGGCATCGCCGCCTCGATGGAGTCCGCCCAGCTCGCCGACCGGCTGGGGTACTCGCGCCTGTGGTTCGCCGAGCACCACAACACCCCCAACCTCGCCTCCAGCGCCACGGCGCTGCTCATCTCGCAGGCCGCGTCGGTGACCGAGCGGATTCGGGTGGGTTCCGGCGGCGTCATGCTGCCCAACCACGCGCCGCTCATGGTGGCCGAGCAGTACGGCACGCTGGCCAACATCCACGGCGACCGGATCGACCTCGGCCTGGGCCGCGCCCCCGGCACCGACGGCATGACCGCGCAGGCCCTGAGCCGCTCGTCGGCCGAACCGCAGGCCTTCGCGCGCCACATCTACGACCTCCAGGGCTGGTTCGGCGAGTCCGGCACCGCCCACAGCGTCCCCATCTTCTCCGCCGTCTCGCAGGGGATGGAGGTGCCGATCTGGGTGCTGGGCTCCACCGTCAACGGCGCCTCGATCGCCGGCCAGCTCGGCCTGCCGTTCTCCCTGGCCTCGCACTTCGCGCCCGACCAGATCGACGACGCCATCCGCGTGTACCGCGAGACCTTCAGCACCGAGGCGCCCACCGCCCGCATCGAGAAGCCGCAGGTGATGGCCGGGATCAACGTGGTCGTCGCCGACACCGACGAGGCCGCGCGGCGCGAGTTCACCACGCTGCAGCAGATGTTCCTCGACCTGCGCGCAGGCCGCAGCCGCAAGATCCAGCCGCCCGTCGACCCCGCCCAGTTCGCCGGCGCGACCAACCCGATGCTCGACATCAGCGCCGTCGGCTCGCCCGACACGGTCAAGGCGCAGCTGCAGGAGTTCGTCGAACGCACCGGCGCCGACGAGCTCATCACCGTCACCTACGCCTACGACCCGGCCGTGCGGAACCGCTCGATCGAGCTGCTCGCCGACCTCTGGTTCTGACCGCCGCCACCACCCGGACCCACCACGCGGACCACCCGCATCCGGCCCTCGCGGCGCGCTCCCGACGGGGACGCGGGAGGATAGGCCCATGCTGACCCGTCACCTCGCCTCCCGCACGGTCTGAGAAGAGCCGTGGAGTTCCTCACCGTCCTCTTCCTCATCGGCATCACCGCGGAGGCGATGACCGGTGCGCTGGCCGCCGGTCGCGAGCGCATGGACCTGTTCGGAGTGGTGATCGTCGCGTGCGTCACCGCCATCGGCGGCGGCTCGATCCGCGACGTCCTGCTGGGCCACTACCCGCTCATCTGGGTGGAGCATCCCTCCTACCTCGCGCTGGTGGCGCTGGCCGCGGTCCTCACCGTGGTCGTGGCCCCGATCATGCGGCACTTCAGGGTCCTCTTCCTGGGGCTCGACGCACTCGGACTGACGGTCTTCGCGATCATCGGCGCCCGGATCGCGCTCGAGACGGGACACGGCGTCCTCATCGCCGTCGCCGCCGCGGTCATCACCGGCGTGTTCGGCGGAGTCATGCGTGACCTGCTGTGCGACCGGGTGCCGCTGGTGTTCCGGCAGGAGCTGTACGCCAGCATCGCCATCCTGGCCGCGCTCGTCTTTGTGGGCCTCACGGCCGTCGGCGTCCCGGAGAACTGGAGCGCGTCGATCACCCTGGTCGTGGGGTTCAGCCTCCGGGTGGCCGCGATCCGCTTCAAGCTCGGCCTACCTGTGTTCGACTACTACCAGGAGACCGAACAGTCCGAGCGCCCGCTACGTGGACGTCGTCGGCACCGCTGGAGTGTCCGGGGCTGGTCCAAGGACGTGGACTGACAGACCGGGCGGGCGGTCGTGCCGCGGACGCTGCGGGCCGTGATCGTTGCGGACACAGACGAGGCAGCTCAGCGCGAACTCACCGTTATGCAGCAGATATTCTTATCTGCGCGCCGGGCGCATCCGCACGCTCCCGCCGCCCGTCGACCCCGCCCGGTTCGCTGACGCCACCAACTCGATGCACGACCTAGGGGCCGTCGGCCCGCCCGCCACGGTCAGGGCGCAGCTGCAGTATTTCGTCGAGCGCACCCGCGCCGACGAGCTCATCACCGTCACCTACGCGTACGACCCCGCGCTGCGGAACCGGTCCATCGAGCTGCTGGCTGACCTCTGGCTCTGAGCGATCGGGTTGGTTGGATAGATTCCAGGTCGAGGTGTGCATACCGGCCGAATCACCGGCTATCACTGCAACTCGCGTCCCAGATCAAATTCCATGGTCTCTGACCAGCCGCCATGGAGTGGAGTTGGTTCTGTTCCATCCAGTTGCTTGCTGAACGTCTCAACGAGAACGCGATAGGAGTGCCAGTCTTGGCAATAGTCTATGTAGGCAACAAGGCGGCCGGTCGAGCTAATGGTGAACCCGACAACTGTATCGGACATCAAAAGCTGGATTGGCGTAACATCAAATCCAAGCTCTTCACATAGACCGGTGATTGTCTCACCGGCGTTATCTCGACGGTTCGGGGGTATGGCGAACAGGCACTTATCCAGTACGCCCATCCGGCGCAATTTGGAAACTTCGAAATATTGCCCACTTGACCTCCCAGAGTGGAAGTAGTCAGAACCGGCGACCATGAATATGCGATCCGCATATTGCGCAGCCTCCGACATGTACCGCTGCCATCTATCATCGTCGATCGCCCAAAGGGGCCGTCGGATGGACCGAAAATGTCGTCCGGGTAGGCGGGCGATTCTCGTCACCGGACCCGTCCTAGAGATGAAATCGCCATAGAGATCTTCGAAGACACCGTAACCACCTCGTAGAAGGGCGCTGGTCGGCCCTCGCTCGGGGCTGGCCCAGCGCATTCGGTCAAGCCACGCCGAGCTAAATGGTTGCAGGTATAAAACCTGGCAAGATGAGGGGAGCGGAAGTGGGTTTCGGCCGGATATGAGGTGTCGCTCTAATGTGATTGCCGGAGCAACCGAGTTGCTCAGAATCGCTAAGCCGACAGCTAAGAGTATCCCCCCGGTGACAGGGAACCAAGCGGAGAACTCCAACGAAGCGACAAATACGAGTATTGACAGCCCCGCGACATTGGCTAAGAACACGAGCGCGCAGCCGAGCAGTCGAATCAAACTCTCTAAAGCAACCTTCGAGTGTGGATTTGTCACCCTTGAACAAGTTCGACGCCACCAGGGAGCAGAGAACACGGCGCCGACTGCGAGCGTGAACGGCCACCAGTAGGCTTCTGGTACCCAGAGGAGACTCACTAGGGCGCTTAATGTGGCGATTGCAGCAGCGGACCCGATAAGACCCATTTTTCGCCGAAGCCGTCGACTGAGGTGGGTCAGACTGCGAATTCCGAGGCCGGCAGCTTCCGCTAGCGCGAGGCGGGGGACGATCTCACTCGAATCGTGAAGGATGCGGGTTAGGTAGGACCGATCGGTCACGATCTGAAAGCTGTTGAACATACCGATAACGAGTACTAATGTGGCAATATATCCCACGTGATCACCCAATCATCTATTCTTGGCGGAGAAGTGCGATGACACTTGTACCTACAACGAGCAGCAGGCAGGTTTTGAGTGTCGTTGGTAAGCTGGACGAATCGACATATAAGACGCTTTGTCTAGCTGGCGAAAAGGCTCGCCGGTCTGGGTCGAGTAGCGTTGAAGTTGATCACCTTTTTCTGTCTATCGTTGGCGTTCGCCTTGATTCGGTTTCCGCAATTCTTGCCGAGCTTCAGGTTCCCCTCGCCTTTGTGGTAGAAGGTGCTCGGAGGAGGGTTGGACTGCCAATTGTCCCCACATCTGCCGAATTCGAACCTGCTACTCGCGTCAAGACTGCACCGTTTGTCAATGGAATGGCAGCGGCCGCGCGACCAGGGTCCTCCATTGCGATGTCTTCAAGTCTGGAACGCGTAATGCAGCTGGCAGGCGAGAAAGTTGGCCCTCGAAGGGGAAAGAAAGTAGATTCTGTAGACATGTTAGCGGCAATATGTGAGATTCCGAATGGGCCGTTGGCGAAACAGAATTATTTCCTTGGAGTCACATCAACGGATATTCGCAAGGCGAAGGCGGTTGTAAGTGCGGGGCAGTGATGTTAGCGAGCGATCTACATCTACTGAGGCTCCTCTGAAACATGGTGGCCAAGGTGTCGAGACAACGCTCCATGGGGAAGCACCGTGATTTCCCCACTGAGAGTTCCGAGAAATGAGACTACGGCACCGAAATATGAAACATCATCCCGGCCGTTCGCTGTATAAGCCACGAGCCGACCTCGCGCCGTAATGCAGAAGCCCAGCAATTCCACTACCGGAAAAGAATCTAAAGCCGAAGTGGGAATCTGCAGTTCGTCACATAGTCGCTCGACTCGGTCAATGGTCTCCGATGCTCGCCCGGGCGGCACCAGGAACAGGCACTTCTCCAAAAATCCCCACTCTTTCAATTTTTGGATTTCCCACCGAAGTCCTTCCGTTGTTCCTGCCACCAGAACAATCAATTTTGCAGATGCTGCGGTGTGTTCGACTGCTAGCTGCCACTCATCGTCATCCCAATAGGTTCGAGCAGCACCGAGAGGTGGTAATCGTTCATCGGGTCGACCTATCGCCACAAAATTTCCTTCGGTCTGGACAATGGCGGCGATCAACTCCTCGAACCGCATTCTGCTCCCGCCAGTCAGGATCCCGATCGCGCCTCTGTCTGCGTAGGTCGTTTGAACTCGCTTATGATCGTCGTCGAAAGCGCGCAATAATAGGATTTCCTCCGCTGTGGTGGACTTCGAAAAGCGCGGCGTAGTTCTCCGGGCTACCAAAAGGCGGTGAATGTACTTCATGGGTGATGCCGACGAAGCCAAGAGTACGACTCCTGCTAGCACCTGGGTAACGGCGGCAGCGCTTGCTAGACCATCAGTACTGAAAGTAGTTGTCGACGTGATTATCAGCCAGACGCCAACGAAACTAAAGAGTGAGAAAAGGAGTAGGCCTAGTATTCTGAAGGGAACCTCTCTGCGGGGTAAGCCTGCGGCGTGGTCGAGGTGGCCAGCCAGCCGCAATACTAAGTCGCCGAACATGTATTGAGTTCCGATAATCTGGTAGGTGAGCAGCGCGGTGACGATTGCAGCAGAGGTGGTTTCGCTTAGTCCGAAAAAGCCGTGACAGACGATAGCGACCATTGTGAAGAACGCAGCGGGTGCCGCGAGACGAACCCATAGCATGCGCGACGCGCGCTTCCGGGCGTATTCGATATCGCGTAGCCCGATGCCGGCGATTTCGGCCCGGCACAACGCCTCGGTTAGCTCGCCCTGCAATGACCTCGATAAGCGAATGGCTTGTCTTTCTCGGATCCCTCGATCCGTAATCCGAAACAAAAAAGCCGATAAAGATACAATCAGCAACGTGAATAACAGCGTATACACGATCGTGTCCCCCAATCGTAGTCAGCATGCCTGAGAACGTAGATCGAAGCGTAGGGCAGAGAGCCGCTGCCGCGGCGGGCTACGGCCTAGGTCTTGTAGTAAATGCACGTTCAGCTGACAGGCAGCTCCTGTTGAGGCCAAGTCAACGCAGGAAGTAGTCAGCGTTGCGTCGCGAAGCCTTAGTGGGGTTGGACTCGAGGATCTCCGCGCGTGCCGACGGCGGGAGATCGGTTGGGCGGCCTGTCGATCCCGGGCGGGCGTTCGGCCGTGGCGCGGTGCGCAGCGACGATGGGCTGACTACTTGGGTCACTCAGGCCGCGTTAACGTGAAACTCCGATTGGAAGTCGATGTAAAATCGACGAACCGGGTCCGGTTGTAATCCCTCACATCGCCTTCGATGTCGCAGGCAGGAGTTTGATCATGCGCACCGTTCAGCATCGAGGTCGGCCGGCCTTTCCGTCCCCAAGGGTTGTAGCTAGTCGGAACCGCGTTAATGTGCGCCGAAATAGATTTGTTAGAGTCCTGTCTGCGGCGGGTCTTCTAATTTCGGTATCTGTCTGGATTGCGCTACTCACGCTACTTGTATGGGGGTCGATATTCGAAGCCCGGACCACACCGATTAACGGTACCCACTTCGGCTTATCGACCGTTACCGGAGCTGTGCTGATAACGGTGACGGCGTACATTTCAGCCCGCATCGCGGCCATGTGGCAGGTGAGAAAGCACTCCACCGTCGGAACGGTCTGGCTCTCGGCCTTCGCCACCACTGGCGTACTCCTTAGTTTCCCGGCGTTCGTTCGTTGTCAGGAGGGATCGGCGTTATGGGCGGGGCTGGCGGACACGATCGGCCTGTTCGTCCTTAGCTTCAGTGACCAGTGGTCCTCTGGGCCTTGTATGGCGCCGATTCCACTCGGGATTGAACTGGCCCGCGTCTTCGCTTCCGTGACCACGATAGCCGCGTTTGTGATCGTCGCTAGTCGAGTTTTCCGGTCTGCCATCGACTCGTGGGAAATTCGGCGTGCGCCCGATGTTGTCGTGTTTATCGGGGTCGACGACGAGACTTTGCCATATCTTTCGCGGATCGCGATTTTTAATGGAAAGAACCAGAACCTCACCAGTGTCGTGCTTTTAACTAGTGCGCCTGACCGCGCGTGCGTTCAGAAGTTGGCGACGGTGGGCGTGAAAGTCGTCCGCACTGATATCGATTCCGATGAGGAGTTAAGCCGCGAGGTGTCTAAGTGGCGTGTTTCGCAGGTGTACTTCGTGTCGTCGGACTCTACGGCAAATATAGCTCGTCTATCCACGTTCCTGGCGTTGACGGACAACGGTCGTGAGACGGCGTCTACCGGCGATGTAGCAACTGAAGAAAGCGGTCCGAAGCTCGGTCGCGCATTGCTCCGATCGCGGTACCCGCGTCGTTCATTGCCACGGTTCGTTGTGCGCATCGATGATGTTTCCGAAGCTGAGAGGTGGCGTAGGAATTATCTCGGTGAGACTGGTGTCGCACTGGATGTAGTGGGGTTGTACACCGCTACCGCCGAGACGATCATGCGGCCGTTTTGTGATCCTGCGGGGACAGCGTCCAATCAGCTTCTGCCGGAGGGGTCTGACGAAGAAGTTGACTTCCGTCCTTCAGGTCAGCGCGACTCGCACTCGTCACTGCTGCCGATTAGATCGGCTGTCATCTGTGGCGGTTCACCGCTGACGTGGGCTTTGCTAGATTGGTTGGCACAGTCAGTTCGTGAGGCCCGTTTCCTCGCTGCATCCGGGATGAGAAGTCTCCCAGCGCCTCAAATCGACGTTACTCTAATTGCGCCTGATGCAGACGAGTTTGTTTGGGATCATGAGCGCCGACAACGAATGTTCGGCAGCGACGTGCTCGGGTGCAATGCGGTGTGCAGCAACCCGACAGTTGCCGACATTCGTAAGGCGCTCGAGTCTTCGGACAAGGATCCCGGGCAAAGCGATCTTGTGGTAATTACCGACGGATGTACCGATCGTCCTGAAATTTTGGGCGCTCGAGTCGCCGATGAGTTCCCCGAAGTTTATGTGCTCGAATATTCCGATAGGTTAAACGTTCCTGTTTCGTTTGTGAAAGGTAGGATGGTGCAGCGGTTCGGACTATTCCTGGGAATTCCCGACGGTCTCGCGCCGCAGGCCATTGAGCGGTGGTATCGGATGGGGCAACTTCTTCACGCTGCGTACCTTCGGAGTGAAGAGGCAAAAATTCGGCGTGCAATGGACGACCCTAGCCTCCGTCGGCCGGCACAAGCTCCGTGGGAGCAGCTTCCCGCTCTTTACAAGCGTGACAATATCCGAGCCGCGCTCACAACGTTCGATAGCGTCAGGAAACTTGGTTGGTCGTGGTCTGCGGTTCCGAACGGACGTGATCTAGGTCGGCCATTTTTTCCTAGCTGGGACGATTCTCGAATAGCTGAGGATAGGAAGAGTTTCGAGTCTACTTTCGGCTTTTCTTCGGAAGAATTGCGAGAGCTTGCCAAGGCTGAAGCGGCGTCCTGGTGTAACCTACGAACGACTTCGAGTCCGGCTTGGAAGGCGCCTGCCCCACGGGCCCCGCTGCCGAGTATGGAGGAGATGGATGACGCGGCTCGCAAGGATGCGAATCAGAGACGCATTGCCGAGTTCGAGAAAAGGTATGAGCATCCGGCTTTGTTGCCTTGGGAGGATCTGTCTGAGGAGAACCGCGTCAAGACGGAGTTTACCGTTATGCAAACACTTGCTCAGTTGCGCCAACTCGGCTACTACGCCACAAGGGAAGACGATGAGTGTAGGGGACAGATATGAGCGGGTCGGAACCGTCTCCGCGCATCGGTTGGCCCAGGACCACAAATGGACGACTGGTCTTGGGGAGCCGATGGAAGGCAAGGCAGGTGCTTGGCTCGTGAGTGATGATTCGGGCGGTGAGCGAGTTGTTGAGGACAGCGCATTCAGAAGGACGCACGAACACTTGAGTGGCCACACGTGGCGCCGAATTTCTCGTGTCCGAGCTCGTCGGGTGGAGGCGGCCGAAACCGTCCGTACAACTGAGGGGGACGCCACGGCGTGCGCGGGCGACTGGGTCGTTACTGACGAAGATGGGAATTCGTGGCCGGTTCGAGAGTCTCACTTCCGAAGCGCCTACGTCAGGGTTGACTCCGAATAACCTATTAAGCCGTGAAACGTGCGCTGTTCGCCTTTTAGTCGTGAGTTGCACAGGTGTCGGTGATTTCGCATCCGGGTGTGTGATCTTTGTTGGTATGGGCGTCGGCGATTCCTCAGGTTATGGGGCCCTTCCGGATTCAGAGTGCATTGATCCGATCCCGCAGCTGTCCGGAGTGAATCAGTGACCGCAAGATGTAGTGCTTGAGGTTCCGGAAGCCCAGGGCGATTCCGCGGAGGTGTTCGAGCCTGCCGTTGATGGCCTCGACGGGGCCGTTGGAGGCGCCCACGTCGAAGTAGGCGAGGATCTCGCGGCGGCGCTTCCATAGCGACCGGCCCAGCTGGGCGAGCTCGGGCAACTCCTTGGGCACCCCGGCCCGGATCGACTTGAGGAGCTTGTACATCGCGATCTTGCCCTCCCGCCTGCCCGAGGCCTCGTAGGCGGCGATGAGTCGCTGGTAGACGCCGTAGGTGACCTCCACCGCCGCGTGCGCGTCATTGGCGGTGAACGCCTTGAACAAGCGGACCTTCTGCTTGTCGGTAAGCAGCTCAGCGCGGGTGCGCAGGGTGCGGCGGATGCCGTACAGCGGATCGCCGGTCCGTCCCCGGTGTCCGGTGGTGGCCTGCTGGATCCGTTGGCGGCACACGGTGAGCTTGGCGGCGGCAAGATGCACGACGTGGAACGGGTCCATCACCGTGCGTGCTTCGGGCACGGCCTTGGCGGCGGCGGAGTGGTAGCCGGCGAACCCGTCCATCGTGACCACCTTGACTCGATCTCGAAACACCTGGTCGCGGGCGTTGAGCCACTCGATGAGGACCTTCGCCGAGCGCCCGGGGATCATGTCCAACAGACGAGACGGGCCGGTGCCGTCCACGACCGGGGTCAGGTCCACCAAGACGGCGGGTGAACGAGCTGCTGCCGTCGCCGCGGACGTGCTTCCATTTGTGCTCATCGACCCCGAGAACGCGGACGCCATCGAAGTGTCCGGGCTGGTCGTAGACCATGGCGCGGGTCTCGGAGACCGCCAGGTCGTTGACCAGATCCCAGCCCAGCCCGAGGGCCTTGGCGACCGCGGACACGCTGGTGCGGTCGATCGCCAGGCGCTGCAGAATCCAGCGGCTGCACCGGCGGGTGGTCTTGGCCCGCGGCTCGGCCAAATCAGGCATGCGCTGCTGGAAAATCCTCGTAGCGCACTCGGTGTTGTCGCAGGTGAAGCGTGGTACGCGTACGTGCAGTGTGGTGGGATGGCCGACGATCGGCAGATCGGTCACCTTCCGCTCGATGTGGTCACGGAGCCTCCCCTCCGTCCCGCAGTCGGCGCACACCGGGTCCAGCGTGACCGGGGAGCAGAACAGGTGCGTGAACTCGTCGGCCACCGCGGCGTCGGTGATCGTCACCCCGAGCTCGACGGTGCGGCAGATGGTGTCGGCAAGCAGGCTGGCGGTAGCGTTCAAAGCGGGTCCTGGGTGGTTCTGGGTGCAGGTGTAGGAACCGCAATCCTCACACCCCCAGGACCCCTACATCTTGTGCCTCACCGCATCACCGCAGCATCACCGCAGCATCCCCGCTACGCACTCCGGATCCGGAAGAGCCGGTTATGGCGGGGCTCAACGTGGTCGTCGCCGACAGACACGCGGATGCTCAGATCGAGTTCGCCACGCTGCAGCGGATGTTCCTCGACCTCCGCGCCGGGCGCAGCCGCAAGATCCAGCCGCCCGTCGACCCCGCCTGTCGCCGACGCGACCGGCCCACTGACCTGAGTTCCACAACTTTTAGTGCCCTGCGTTGATGGCGTGGATGAGGTCTCTGGCGGCGTCATCGATTGCGGGTTCGGCGATGAGTTCCTGGTCGCCGACGGTGACGACGACCGTTCGCAGTGGTTGAAGGGTCTGGACGATCCTCTTGATCGTTGTCCCGGTCTGGTGCTGAAGGTGGCGGGCCACCGCGAGAGCGGCAAAGACCACTGTGAGATGCGCTTCGATCGAGTCGCGCGTGCGGTGGAAGACCGGCCGCGCCTTCAAATCCGACTTGGCCATACGAAAGGACTGCTCGACCTTCCACAGGTCGTGATACGCCGCCACGACGGCATGACCATCCATCGCGGCTGGGGCGATGTTGGTGACAAACCCCTTGTAGCCCGCCGACTGGCGGGCCCGCTCGATCGACGCCTCGTCCAGGGCGACGGTCTGGCCGGTGACTTTGACGAACCGCTGCTTCTTGAGCGGCTCTGCCCGGTCAGCGACCCGCTGCGCACGGTTGATCTGCGCGTTGAGCGTGCGGTAATCGCGTTGGGCGCGCTGCCACTTGTAGTGCCACACCACCCTGCGGTCGCGCCGATCGCTGCCTTGGCCCATCGGGCGGGTCAGCTCCACAACTTCGTCGTCTTTGATGGCGTTGCCGCGGAGGCCGAAGTGGTCCTCGAGCTCCTTCGGTGCCTTCGAGGTGCGGGATGCGACGATGAACGACAGCCCGGCGTCCTCCAGGGCGTTGAGGTTGGCCGCCGAGAGCATGCCGGCGTCGGCGACCACGACCATGTCGGCGACATGGTGGCGCTGCTGGAAGGCGGTGATGACCGGGATCAACGTCTTGGTCTCGGCCTTGTTGCCCTCGAACACGTGGATATCCAGCGGAAACCCGTCGCGGGCCACCAGAAGACCGACGGTGATCTGTGGGTCGACGCGGCGTTCCTTGCTCATGCCGACTTTGCGCAGGCCGTCCTCTTTCTCGGCCTCGAAGTACAACGTGGTCAGGTCGTACAACACCAGCGCTACGCCAGGCCCACCGGCGCCCGTGACATGCTTCCAGCAGGCGGTCGCCAGGAGGGTGCGGTAGTCGCGGTCCACCACGCGCCGCAGGCAGTTGTACGGCGTGTTGACGTGCACGGGATCGCGGCCGAGCTGCTGCAGGACTCGGATGGAGTCGACTTTGCTCGTCGGCTCCACCAGTCGCGCCACGACCAAGTCGGCGAAGACCGGATCGTCGATGGCATCGAAGCCGAGCCGGCGGTAGGTGCCTTCCAGTGCCTGCAACAAGACCCGAGACGAGGAGCGTTGCACCACAGCAGACGAGGCCGCCGGCACCTCGATCACCGCCGCAGGACTGTCCTCCAATCCGAGGTCGAGCGCTTCTTGATCGCCTTGGATGCGCTGTTTCGCGATCGCCACCAATGCCGCCAACTCGGCAGGCGTGTGGGCAGAGCCGATGTGCTCGACGATCTCCCGCTTGCCGCGGAACTTCCTGGCGATCTGCACGCCAGTCGCGCCCGACGCGGTCGGGACTTTCCGCACATACAGGCCCACCAACCCCAATCTACCGATCGCGTTAGTACCCCAGAACGATCACCAGCGAACCCGTGAACAGCGACGATCTACCGCGGCAGCCACGGATCGCCGTCAACTTGTGGAACTCAGGACTGATCGACATCAGCGCGGGCGGCGCGGCAGACACGGACAGGGCGCAGCTCGAGGAGTTCGTCGACCGCACCGGCGCCGACGAGTTCATAACCGTGATCCACGCCTACGACCCCGCGGTGCGGAACCGGTCGCTCGAGTTGCTGGTTGGCGTCTGGTTCTAGTCGAGGAGGCAGCCCCCGCAGCCCCCGCAGCCCCCGCA
>NZ_JABFAN010000008.1:70224-74510 GCF_017168155.1 Dietzia sp. KRD202
CCCGCAGCCCCCGCAGGCCCCACGGCCGCGGTAGCGAGCGCGCCGGGCCTCGCGACGCTGTAGAACGGGGTATGGCCATCGACGCACTCGAACCCCACCTCCTCGTCCGGCTGCTCGGTGAGCCCACGGACGAGTTCACCGCAGGCGACCTCGTGCGCGCGGTCGCGGAGCTGGGGCTGAGCCAGGTCAACCTGCGCTACGTCGGCGGCGACGGTCGCCTCAAGACCGTCGCGTTCCCCGTCAACTCCCGCGAGCACCTCGCCGAGGTGCTCACTCGCGGCGAGCGCGTGGACGGCTCGAGCGTCTTCCCCGGCACCGACACCGACGCCAGCGACGTCTACATCGTCCCCCGGCACCGCACCGCGTTCCTCAACCCCTTCGGCGAACGCCGCTCGCTCGACGTGCTGTGCGCGTTCTACGCGCCCGACGGGACCCCGCTGCCCTACGCGCGCGAGCAGGTGGTGCGCCGCGCCGCCGAGGCCCTGACGCGACAGACCGGCATGACGCTCGAGGCCTTCGGCGAGCTCGAGTACTACCTCGTCGACGCGCCCGAGGCGATCTACCCGGTCGAGGAGGAGCGCGGCTACCAGGAGTCGGCGCCGTTCTCCAAGCACGAGCGGGTCCGCGAGCAGGTGCTGGGCCACCTGGCCGCCATGGGGATACCGCTGAAGTACGCCCACGGCGAGGTCGGCAACATCCGCACCGCCGACCGGCAGATGGTCCAGCACGAGATCGAGCTCCAGCCACTGCCCCTCGAGCAGGCGGCCGACGCCCTCGTGCTGACCAAATGGGTGGTGCGCGAGGTCGCCTACTCCCACGGCCTCGAGGCGACCTTAGCCCCGCTGGTGAGCGGTCAGGGCGCCGGCAACGGCCTGCACATCCACAGTCGCCTGGTGCGCGACGGTACCAACGTCATCGTCGACGACGCCGGCATCACCGACACCGCGCGCAGACTGATCGCCGGCTACCTCTCGGCCGCCCGGGCACTGTCCGCGTTCGGCAACACCGTCCCCACCTCCTACCTGCGGTTCGCCGAGGGCGACGAGTCGCCCGAGGACATCTGCTGGGGCATGCAGGACCGCACCGGCCTGGTCCGGGTCCCGCTGGCCTGGGGCGGCAACGTCCTGGCCGACATGGTCGCCCACGCCAACCCGGGCAGCTCCGAGCCGATCCCCGAGCCCGCCACGCACCCCCAGACCGTCGAGTTCCGGCTCGGCGACGGCTCAGCCGACGTGCACCTGCTCCTGGCGGGTATGGCCGTGGCGGCCAGGCGCGGGCTCGACGACCCGGGCAGCCTGGAGCAGGCCGAGCGCCTCAACGCCGCCGACGGCGAGGACTTCGAGACCCTGCCCACCTCGTGCGCGGAAGCGGCCGACGTGCTGGAGGCCGAGCGGGAGATGTTCGAGACCGACGGTGTGTTCCCCGCCGCGCTCATCGACTCGGTGCTCGCGGGGCTACGCGGTGATGACGACGACGATGACGACGATGACGACGACGATGACGATGACGATGACGATGAGGTGGGCGACTCCGGAAGCGGCGACGCCGACCGGGAGGAGCTCATCCGCCGTCACTGGCACGTCGGCTGAGCCCGCCCGGTCGGCGAGGTGGCCCGGGGGAGCGGGCCTGCCCCCTGCCCGTCCGCTACGACTCGGTCTCGAGCAGTTCGGAGATCAGCGCGCTGACCCGCCGCTTGATCTCGTCGCGGATCGGCCGGACGGCCTCGATTCCCTGGCCTGCCGGGTCCGCCAAGTCCCAGTCCTCGTACCGCTTGCCGGGGAAGACCGGACACGCGTCGCCGCAGCCCATGGTGATGACCACGTCGGAGGCGCGGACGGCGTCGGTGGTGAGGATCTTCGGCGTGGCCGAGGTGATGTCGACGCCGTCCTCGGCCATCGCCTCGACGGCGACCGGGTTGATCTGATCCTTGGGTGCCGACCCGGCCGACAGGACGTCGATTCGTCCTCCGGCCAGGTGGGACAGGTAGCCGGCGGCCATCTGGGAGCGCCCGGCGTTGTGGACGCAGACGAACAGCACGCGGGGCCTGAAATCGGTCAGCTCTGCGAGCAGGGTGCGGACCCGGCGGTCGATGTCGTCGCGGACCAGACGCATGCGCTCCAGCCCCTCGATGCCCCGGTGCGACGGCTCGTCGGTGCGCCAGATATCGAGCGCGCTGACCTCGTCGTCGTCGATCTCCCCGGCGGCCTCGTCACCCAGGACGATCACCCGGTCCACCTGTCGCACCAGGTCGGGGTCGAGGGCCGTGGGGGTCTCGCCGGACATGTCGGCGCCGACCTCGGCGACCGCCTCCGCTGCGAGCGCGTTGACCGCGGAGCCGGGCTTGGTGCCCGCCGAATGGACTTCGACGGCGTCACCGGCGTGCAGGCGCATGAGCGCTGCCGCCATCTGGGACTTGCCGCCGTTCTTGACGCACACGAACAGAACGCTGGGGACGTGGTGCGCCTGCTGCTCCGCGGTCATGAGCGGGTCCCGGTCACCGAACGATCGGGCAGGGTCGGGTCGCCCGGGAAGAGTTTCGGTCCGGCCCACAGGGCGACGTAGACGAGCCCGATGAGGACCGGGACCTCGATGAGCGGCCCGACCACGCCCGCGAGGGCCTGGCCGGAGGCGATGCCGAAGGTGCCGATCGACACCGCGATCGCCAGTTCGAAGTTGTTGCCCGACGCGGTGAAGGCCACGCTGGTCGACTTGGCGTAGTTCAGTCCCACCGCCCGCGAGGCGAACAGGCTGACGAGGAACATGAGGACGAAGTACAGCAGGAGGGGCACGGCCATCCGTGCCACGTCGAGCGGCTGGGACGTGATGGCATCGCCCTGCATGGCGAACAGCAACACGATCGTGAACAGCAGCCCGTAGAGGGCCCACGGGCCGATCCGGGGGAGGAACGTCTCCTCGTACCACTCCCGGCCCCTGGCCCGCTCGCCGAACACTCGGGTGAGGAAGCCGGCCAGCAGTGGGATGCCGAGGAACACCAGCACCGAGAGCACGATCGCCCACACCGAGAACTCGGCCGTCGTGGTCTCCAGCCCCAGCCAGGAGGGCAGAAGCTGGAGGTAGAACCAGCCCAGGGCGCCGAACGCCACGACCTGGAACACCGAGTTGATCGCCACCAGCACCGCGGCGGCCTCCCGGTCCCCGCAGGCCAGGTCGTTCCAGATGAACACCATGGCGATGCAGCGGGCCAGGCCCACGATGATCAGCCCGGTACGGAACTCCGGCAGGTCGGGTAGGAAGACCCACGCGAGGGTGAACATGAACGCCGGACCGGCGATCCAGTTGAGGAACAGCGACAGCGTGAGCAGTTTCCGGTCACCGGTGACCCGGTGGGTCTCGTCGTAACGGACCTTCGCGAGGACCGGGTACATCATCACCAGGAGCCCGATGGCGATCGGGACGGAGATCCCGCCGATCTTCACCGAGTCCAGCGCCCGGTCGAGGCCGGGGATGAACCGTCCGAGCAGTAGCCCGACGGCCATCGCCGTGAGGATCCAGAGGGCCAGCCAGCGGTCGAGGAACGACATCTTCTTGGCGACCGGTGCCACGCCGGGACCGGTCATCATGGTGCTCATCCGGGGGAACGTCCTTAGATCGATGATTGTCTATGGGGGAGGCTAGGCTGACATATCGGTGAGTGTCAATGTATCTTCGGGGGCAGGTGAGGTGGACGATGACAACAGTGGAACCCGGCCTGTCGGTGCCGGAGCAGGACGCGTGTTGTTCGATGTCGGCGGGGCCGGTGGACGCTCCCACCGCCGAGCGGATGTCGGCGCGACTCAAGGCGCTCGCGGACCCGATGCGGCTGCGCCTGTTGTCGCATATCGCGGCGCAGGGGTGTGACTCGGTGTGCGCGTGCGACCTCCTCGAGGTGGTCGACATCAGCCAGCCGACGATCAGTCACCATCTCAAGAAGCTCGTCGAGGCCGGGTTGCTGGTCCGCGAGCAGCGCGGCAAGTGGGCGCACTACTCGGTGGTGCGCGAGTCCTTCGACGACCTGCGCAGCTTTCTGGACCTGTCGTGACCGGGTGACGACCCCTGCCCTGTGGTGTGCTTTCGCATGGCGCGGAAGTGCGCGGTGGAGTCGAGAAGCGAGCGGTTGCCCGGAGTGGTGGCCGGACGGCAGGCTCCCGACGCCCGGCGTAGGTCACTATTCGAGTGAGAGGAACCGGACGGCGACCTCGGAGATCTTCCGCGCTGTCGCGGTTCGGTCCCACTTGGGGAGCGCAAGATGACTGACCGTCAGGCGCACCAGGGTGTCGGCCGCGTCG
>NZ_JABFAN010000074.1:0-563 GCF_017168155.1 Dietzia sp. KRD202
CCCGCCCTATGCGCAGATCCATGAGCACCTCGCTCCCAACTTGGGCGAACACGCCCAGCGGGAGGATTACGAACACTTTGACTACCCCGGCCGCTATAAGAAGGACGCTTCCGGTAAGCCCTTTACCCGCCACCGCTTAGAATCCCTGCGCGCCGACGCCACCACCGCCGAAGCCGAGAGTGACCTGCCCGAGCTCGCCCCCGGCATCTGCTTTACCCTCACCGACCACGATATCGATAGCCTTAACCAAGCGTGGCAGGTGGTCTCAGTGATCCACCACGGCGAACAGCCCCAAGCGCTGGAAGAGGACGGCATGGCCCGGGGTGGTAATGGCAGTAATAACGGGAACAGTGCCCAATCAGGCGAGCTGATGACCCGCTACCACAACGACGTGGTGATCATGCCTCGGGACCAGACTTTCCGCCCGGTGCCCAATCCCAAGCCGCGGGTCGATGGCCCCCAGGTGGCCTTTGTGGTCGGCCCCGAAGGCGAAGAGATCTACTGCGACGAACATGGCCGGGTCAAGGTGCAGTTCCCCTGGGATCGTTACGCCGAGCCTGATG
>NZ_JABFAN010000075.1:0-4385 GCF_017168155.1 Dietzia sp. KRD202
CCCCGCAACCGCGCCTCGCCCCCTAAAACGCACGCCCGCCCCGGAAGTGTCCGGGGCGGGCGTACTTCAAAGGTGGCGAGGCCGGACGGCGCGCGGGAGCGGTCCCGCCCGGCCCCGTCAGCGGGCGGGGTCGGCAGGTGTTCCCGGCCCCGCGGAGTCGGCAGGGCCGGCGGGGGCGGCAGGGCCGGCGGAGTCGGCAGGCCCGTCGGAGTCGGCGTGCTCGGCCGCGAGTGCCGGTTCGGTCGGCCCCTGGTCGAGGCGGAACGGCGGGTACTCGTCGCGCAGCAGCAGAACGTACGACGCGACCCGGTAGACCCAGCGGTTGAGGCCGACGTTCAGTGCGAACAGGCCCGGCAGGTAGCGCCCGGTGAACAGCAGGCCGATCGCGGCGATCAGCACCAGGAGTCCCAGCAGGGTGAAGCCGACGCTGATGCCGTCGTTGTCGGTCGAGGCGTCGACCGCCGCCGCGCCACTGCCGGTGATGATGCCGACGATCAGCAGGTGCGGGATCACCAGTAGCCACCACTTGACCAGCACGAGACCCCGCGACAGACGTTCGGGGTAGACGACGTCCAGATCGGCGGGGTAGTCCGCCCGGCCCAGCGCGAAGGGCGGGTACCGGTCGGTGCCCAGGGCGGCGTAGGCGTAGAAGCCGACCCGCCAGTGCCACCGCATCGCGCCCACGATGAAGGAGAACCACGAGCGCGGGTAGCGGCCGGTGAACAGGATCGCCAGGCCCGCCGCCACCGTGACCACGACCGCGGCGAAGCCCACGACCGCCAGCACGATGTAGTGCGGAATGGCCAGCGCCCACTTGATCAGCCACAGTGCGCGGGAGACGCCCGGATCCAGATGGCCGGTCAGCCGCAGCGGATCGGGGCCGGTCAACCGGCCGGTGACATCAGCGCCCGAGACGGCCGAGACGCCCGGGACGCCCGCGGTTCGGCGTTCGACGTCGCGCCCCAGCCCGGCGGCACCGAGCAGGATCAGCGGGATCCCCAGCACCAGGCCGACTATCCCGGCGATCAGCGTGGCCGGGTTCGCGAATCCGAACAATTCGGTGTGGGCCCCCGCCTGCACGTCCACCCACACCGGGCGGCTGCCGTCGCTGTTCATCACGACGATCACCCAGTTCCCGGACCGGAGGTCCACATTGAGGGTCTGCTGGGTGGAGCCGGTGACGGAACGCTCCCAGAACCGCTCGTCGGCGGGAGGGCCCGGCACCCGCGTCCCGGGGACCTCGTCGACATCGCCGTTCTCATCCGAGCGGGTCGACCAGTCCGTCGCGTCCATGCCGTAGCCGTCGGCCCACGGGTCGGTGCCGAACACGGCGTGGGGCACGTCCCGGAGATACTCGTCGACGGCATCGGCGGGCGCCATGCCGAGGAACACCCGTTGTCCCGGGACGACAGGCGTGGCGCGGACGCGGACGCTGATCAGGTCCTCGAGATCGAACGCACCCGAGGAGGCGGCCTGGTCCCCGTCCAGGTCGAGGGTGAACGGCGCCGTGATGATCGCGTTGCCGACCGAGCGGAACTGCTCGGTCTCGGTGTACGCATACCGCCCGTCCCGCTGTGAGGCCTCTGCTGCGGCGAGCAGGATGCCGGCCGCCGTGAGTCCCAGGCCCAGCGCCGTGAGCAGCACCCCGGCGACGAGCATGATCCAGTTGAGTGGACGGGTCCCCTGCCCGGATCTGGGCGGGGCCGTCGAGCCGGGGTTCGGATCGGAGTGGGACGGAGCGGGTTGCGGAGCACCCATAGCGGTTCCTCAGGAGTAGGTGTCACGACACTCGTCTGGATCGACGATGCCGTCGTAAAGATGACTATATCGTTATATTCGCAGTGTAACTGCGTCGATTGTGTGTCGATTTCCCGTCCGGCCTCGACCCCCTCCGCCGCACCCGGCGGTGGCCTAGGGTGACGGGGTGATCCGCCGCCTCGTCTCCCGCGCCTTCTGGTTCTTCAGCCGTTGGGAGTTGTCGACCCGACCGGCTCCGGATCGACCCACGGTGCTCTTGGGCGCACCGCACACGTCCAACTGGGATTTCGTGTTCATGCTCGGCATCGCCTGGCGACTGGGCATCGACATGCACTGGCTCGGCAAGGCCAGCCTCTTCACCGGGTGGCGCCGGCCGATCATGCGGGCGCTCGGTGGGGTTCCGGTCGATCGGGCGAACCCCGCCCGGGTCGTCGAGGACGTGGTCGGGCAGGTCCACGCGGGCGAGACGTTCGGCCTGGTCGTCGCCCCGGACGGCACCCGCGGCGGGCACACGCACTGGAAGTCGGGTTTCTACCGGATCGCCCGCGAAACCGGCATGCCGGTGACGCTGGGCTACGTCGATCGCAGCACCATGACGACCGGGCTCGGCCCGACGATCGATCTGACCGGCGACGTGGCCGCGGACATGGACACGATCCGTGCCTTCTACGCGGACAAGGCCGGGTTCCATCCCTCAAAGCGGGTCGAGCCCCGTCTGGTCGACGAGCGCCGGGCGGCGGGCACGGATGCCGACCTGCCGCAGGAGCAGCTCGACTGACGTCCGGACTGCTGTCGGGTTCCCGGCCACGCTCGTCGGTGCGGGATACTGGCTCCATGGACGGCCTGCGCGTGACTCCGGGGCCCGGCGCGCCCCGTGGCCTCACGGTGCCGGCGGGAGACCTGGTCGAGCGCTTCTCGAGGTCGTCGGGCCCCGGCGGCCAGCACGTCAACACCGCCGATTCGCGCGTGCAGCTGAGCATCGACCTGGGCACCACGACGGCGTTGGACGAGGTCCAGCGCGAACGGGCCCTGCGCACCCTCGCCCCGAAACTGTCCGGCACGGTCCTCACCGTCAGCGTCGAGGAGAACAGGTCGCAGCGGCGCAACCGGGCGACGGCACGCCGGCGCCTCGAGGAGCTGTTGCGCGAAGCGGTGGCGCCGCCGGTCGCCAGGCGTGCGACCCGACCCACCCGCGGTTCGCAGCGGCGACGTGTCCAGCATGAACGCCGCCGGGCCGAGATCAAGCGCAATCGGAGGCGCCCCGAACACGACTGATGCCCAGCCGTAGGTGAGGTCAGGTCAGGCCAGGCCCGTCGCGGGGAGCGAGACGAACCCCCGGGTGAACGGCGAGAGCGCCCGAACCGCCGAGTCCCGGTCGACCCCGACCGTCGGGTGCGCGGCGTAGAGCTCCTCCACCGCGATGCGTGCCTGGAGCCGCGCGAAGTGCGAGCCGATGCAGAAGTGCGGGCCGCGGGCGAACCCGAGGTGCCCGCTGATCTCGCGCGTGATGTCGAGCTGCCCGGCGGTCGGACCGAACTCGCGCTCGTCGCGGTTGGCCGAGCCGTAGAGCATCATCACCTTCTCCCCCGCCGGGATCGTCGTCCCGCCGACGGTCACCTCGCGGGTGGTCGTCCGCGCGAGCGCCTGCACGCTCGACTCGAAGCGCAGGCACTCCGAGAGCGCGCCGGGGATCAGCCCCGGGTCGGCCGCGAGCATCTCGCGCTGCCGCGGATGGGAGTCGAGCAGCGCGACGGTGTGCGAGATGAGGTTGCCGGTGGTGTCGTTGCCGCCGGCGACGATGACGAAGCAGAAGCCGAGGATGTCCCAGTCGTCCAGCCGCTCGCCCTCGATCTCGGCCTGAGCCAGAGCGGAGATGAGATCGTCACCCGGGTGGGCCCTCCGCTCGGCGATGAGTTCACCGAAGTAGGCGAACATCTCCGCCACCGCGTCCACCGCCCCGCCCTCGAGACCGGCCGGGCGGAATCCCTCCTCCTGCAGGGTCGTCAGCGCACTGACCCACGGGCCGAACAGCGGGCGGTCCGCTGTCGGCAGGTCGAACAGGTGGGCCAGCACGAATGTCGGGATCTGCGCACTGAAGTCGCGGTGGAGATCGACCACCTCGTCGTCGTCGTACCTCTCGGCCATCTCCGCCAGCCGCCCACGGACGAAGTCGCGGATCCGCGGCTCGGTGGCGGCGACGCGCTTCGGGGAGAACGCCTTGGCCAGCAGCCGCCGCTTCCCGGAGTGCTCGGGCGGGTCCATCATGACGATGGTCGGGGCCAGCCCCAGCTTCTCGATCTCGTCGCGGTAGAAGGTCAGCCCGCTGGCGGAGGAGAACGTCCCGGGATCGCACACGGCGGCGTCGACGTCGGCGTAGCGGGACAGCGCCCAGAAGTCGGGGTGGGCGGTGGTGCCGTCGCCGCGGTGATGGTGCACCGGATCGGTCTCGCGCAGCAGCCGGTAGCCCGGGTAGGGGTCGGCGAGGTGCGCGGGGTCGAACGGGTTGAACGTGGGGGCCGTCGCGGGCTGCTGCATCATGGCGCCATTTAACACGGACTGTTAAACAATGGGAAGGGCCCCTCTAGACTCGAGCGCGTGCCCCGCCCCACCACCCCGCGCTCCACTAC
>NZ_JABFAN010000076.1:0-402 GCF_017168155.1 Dietzia sp. KRD202
GTTTATTGGCGTGACTGCAGATGGCGCTTATCAGCGCCAGCGTCGTTTGCCTGTGCCCCGCACGCTATTCGACTACGGCATTTATCACCGAGCTTTCCGCCTCGATGCCACGCAAGGGTTGGCGCGTATGAAGCGCCAGCAAAGCCTCACCGCAAGCCCGGACACTCTGGAGATCACCCTAGCGACCCAGATGACGGTTCTCGGTGCGGAAAATGCTGGCTACGCTCAGCAAGAAGGTGCCCTTGTAGTACTGTTCTCAATGGATGCACCAGAGCAACCCACTGAAGGTACATCCCCAGCGGGAGATGGCGCCGACACCTCCTTTGGTAAGCTCTGTGCCCAACTATTGCCATGGATCCTGCATAGCGTAACGCATGAGACCGGACTGCCACTGCCGAGCAC
>NZ_JABFAN010000077.1:0-414 GCF_017168155.1 Dietzia sp. KRD202
CCCGCGGTGGCCGAACTCGAGGTCACGGTCCACAAACCCAAGGCGCCGATCGACGTGACGTTCTCGGACGTGGCCGTGAGCATCCACCGCCGCCGAGGACACTACGAGGCGAGCGCGGACGGATGACGGCCCGGTGTGTTGTGGCCCTGGGGGCGAACCTGGGGGAGCGGTTGACGGTGCTGCGGCAGGCCGTGCGGACGCTGGACGCGACACCCGGGATCAGTGTCACGGCGAGCTCACCGGTCGTGGAGACCCGCGCGGTGGGTGGACCGCAGGACTCCCCGGACTACCTCAACGCGGTCGTGGAACTGCGTACCCGGCTCACGCCGTTCGAGGTGCTCGCGGTGTGCCAGAGCATCGAGGCCGAGCACGGTCGCACGCGTGACGTGCGCTGGGGGCCGCGCACCCTGGACC
>NZ_JABFAN010000078.1:0-460 GCF_017168155.1 Dietzia sp. KRD202
ACTCAAACCACTCGTGATTAAGAAGCATGGGCGCAGAGCCAAGAGTATTTTTCGGTATGGGCTTGACTATCTCCGAAACATTGTTCTCAACTTGGAACAGAAAATGGATGAATTCCTTAATGTTTTACAATTTTTGTCCTGTACTTAGGTAAACAACTTAGACTAGAGCAGCTTGCTATATACTATGCGTGACTGCTTCGACCAATAGGCGGCTTTGTCCTCTTGACCTAAAACCTGATACACTTCCGCCAGCCGATATGCTGCCATTGCCTGTGCTTCGGTATCTTTGTTAATTAGGGCAAGTTTGCTTGCCTGCTGGTAACTCGCTACAGCTTGAGGGAATAATTCAATTTGTGCATAAAGTTCACCAAGGAGGTAGTGAACTGCTGGTATTTGACTACCTTTTGCCGCTTCTAGTAATTGAGTAGCTTCGGCAATCAATCCTCTGCCAATATAAAGC
>NZ_JABFAN010000079.1:0-6369 GCF_017168155.1 Dietzia sp. KRD202
GCCCGAGGCCGCGCCCGCCCCCGCAGGGGAGGCCGGCGCATGAGGCGGGGCTGGCGGGGGATGAGCGGCGCCGACCGCACGATGGCGCTCAAGCTGCTGGCGTTCGTGCTCGTCGGCACCGTGGCGTTCGTGCTGGTGGTGTTCTCGTTCGCCCGCATCCCACAGCACCTCGGCTGGGGCCGCATGGAGGTCACGCTGGAGATGCGCGACGCGTCCGGGCTGTACCCACGGGCCAACGTCCTCTACCGCGGGGTCGAGGTGGGGCGCGTGCGTCACCTGGAGATGATCCCGGCCGGCGCGCGGGCGACGCTGCTGATCGACGGCGACGCGCGGATCCCCGCCGACGCGACGGCGTACGTCGGCGCGATGTCGGCGGTGGGGGAGCTCATCGTCGACCTGGTCCCCGAGACGCCCGGCGGCCCCCACCTCTCCGACGGCGACGTCATCAGCGCCGACCGGGTCCGCCCGCCGGTGTCGGTGTCCGAGACCGTGGACCTTCTCGAGGCCACCCTGGACTCGGTGGGCCCGGCGCGACTGACCTCACTCGTCGACGAGGCCTCGCGCGGCGTCGGCGGCGCGGGACGCGATCTGTCCTCCTCCGTCGACGCGCTCACCCTGCTGGCCGAGGGCGCCGGACGCGATCGCGAGCAGTGGGCGGCGTTGCTCCGGCAGACGGCGCCGCTGCTCGAGGCGCAGGCCGCGTCGTCGCCGGACGTGCGCGAGTGGGCCGCGGCGGTGGACCGCGTGGCGGGCGACGTGGCCGCCGCCGACCCGGCGCTGCGCGGGGTGATCGCCGGGGCGCCGGCCGCGGCGGGCGAGACGATCAGGGCCTTCCAGGAACTGTCGCCGACGTGGCCGCTGCTGCTGTCCAACCTGGTGACCGTCGAGCAGGTCGCGGCCGTGTACACGCCGTCGATCGAGCAGATCCTCGTGCTGTTCCCGGCCATCATGGACTCCACCCAGTCGGCCGCGCTGCCCAACTCCGGTGACGCGATGCCCGCACAGAACACCTTCTTCGTCAACAGCTACAACGACCCGCCGCCGTGCACCACGGGATTCCTGCCGGCCGACCAGCGGCGTTCGCCGACCGAGCTCGACGTGCCCGAGACGCCCCGCGACCTGTACTGCAAGGTGCCGGAGGACTCGCCCGTCGCGGTGCGGGGCGCCCGCAACATGCCGTGCATGGAGTACCCCGGGGTCCGTGCCGCCACGGTCACGCTGTGCCGGGAGAAGGCCGGGGCCGCGGGGGTCTCCGTGGTCGCCACGCCGCGCTCGTACGACCGGGGCACCGGTGTGTATCCCACCGCCGGCGCGGGGGTCTCGGCGTTCGACCGTCCGACCGGCCCGGTGGACGTCGGTGATCTGCTGTCCCCGCCCCGGTGAGCCGGCGTCGATGTCCGCGCCGGTGACGCCGACCCCGGTTGTACACGCCCCGGATGTGCGAGCCCCAGGTGCGACCCCCGCGGAGGAGCGCGCCGTCGCCGGGGTCAGCGCGGCGTGAACCCCGAGACAAGCCACCGGTCCCCGTCGCGGATCAGCCCCACCTCGACCACGGTCTGGAGTACATGGGGGATGCCGTCGGCGCCGATCGTGTGGCGGTCCAGAAAGACGACGACGAGCGCGTCGTCCCCGTCCAGCCCCGCGAGAGCCGAGCCCGCCGAACGCGCCGAGGAGGCCACCTGACCGGCGGTGCTGCGCGGCACGGTGACCTGCCGGCTCTGCTCGCGGAAGTGGTCGAGGAACGGCGGGGCCAGGAGTGGCTCGGCGGCGGCGAGGTCCTCGGCCACGGTCTCGGGCCGGTAGTCCAGGACCGCCAGCGAGGCGGCCTCCGCCGCGGCCACCGCACCGGCGGCCAGCCGCTGCCGTTCCGCGGCCCGTCGGTCGACCACGGTCAGGCCGACCGCGGCGACCGCCAGCACCACCAGCAGCACGACCAGGACGGTCCTGACCCGCGCGCGGCTCACCGTGCCGCCGACCGACATGTCAGGCCCCCCGCCGCACGCCGATACGGGAGGATGACCCCATGACCACGCACCCGATGAGTTCCGTCGCCGTCCGCGACGTCGCCCTGCGCGACGGGCTCCAGCTCACCGACGGCAGGCTGTCCACCACCTCCAAGGTCGAGCTCGTGCGGACCCTGCTCGGCCTCGGGGTCCCGGAGCTCGAGGTGGGGTCCATGGCCCGGCCGGACCTCGTCCCGGCACTGGCGGACACCCTCGACGTCGTCGGCGCCCTCGAGGAGTCCGACCGCGACCGCTGCTGGGTGTGGGTCGCGACCCCGGGCCACGTCCGCCGGGCCGCGGACGCCGGCGTCCGCCGGTTCCAGTACTGCCTGTCGGTGACCGACGAGCACAACACGGCCAACATCGGCCGCGACACCGCGACCAGCATGGACGCACTCCCGGAGGCCGTCGAGGCCGCCGCGGCGGTGGGCGGCACCGTCCAGCTCTGCCTGGCGACCACGTTCACCTGCCCGATCACCGGGCCGGTCGATCCGGCGCGCGTGCTCGAGCTGGTCGCCGACCCGCGCGGCGAGGGCACCGTCGACGTGGTGTTGGCAGACACCCTCGGCCAGGCGCACCCACGGCAGGTGGGCGACCTCGTCGCCGCCGCTGTCGAGCCGGCCGGTGACCGCCGGATCGTCTTCCACGGCCACGACACGTGGGGGATGGGCGTGGCCAACACCCTCGCCGCCGTGGACGCGGGAGCGCGCATGGTGGACGCGGCGCTCGGCGGCCTCGGGGGCTGCCCGTTCGCCCCCGGCGCGTCCGGGAACACGGCCACCGAGGACGTGCTGTTCGCCCTGCGCCCCGACTGGTTGGACCCCGGCCGGTTCCACGAGCTGGTCGCAGCATCCGATCGCATGCTGGGCGAGCTCGGCGAGGATTCGCGGTCGCGGGCCTCGGCCGGTGCGCACGGCAACGGCCGCGAGTTCGACTGGACCCTGCCCCGGGGCTGACCTCGCCCTCACACCGCCACCTCGGCCGAGGCCACAACGGCGCGGCCGTCCTCGATCACGGCCTCGATCCGCCAGCGCCACAGCCGCTCACCGGCACGGTCGCCCTCACCGGTGTCGTCGACGTCGTCGGCACCGGCATCGCCGCGCGCCTCGGATCCCGCGTGCGCGGCCTCGGTCCGCGTGTTGCTCACCTCGGACCGGACCGCCACCAGCAGGCGAGCCCGTGCGGGTTCGTCCCCGCTGTCGACGAGCCCACCGTCGAGGATGCCGCGGACGGCCACGTCCTGCTCGACCCCGGAAGCGACCACCCGCGCGCTGGAGCGCACCTCGTCGTCGTCGACAAGGCGTAGCACCTCCGCCCGTCGTCCGGTCACCTCCTCGCGGAACCGGCCGGTACCCAGGGCGGTGAGCCGATCCAGGGAGGCCTCGGCGTCGCCGGTGGACAGTGACGACAGCAGTACGGCGACCTCGGTGGCAGCGGAGGTCAGGCGCGCGCGGTCAGCGTCGGCGGCGCGGCGCGCCCACACCGACGACGTAGGCACGATCGCGGCGGCGAGCACCAGGGCCACCAGCAGCACGGTCGTCAGCGCCGGACGCCTCCCGGCCGCTCCGCGCGGCGGATCAGATGACACCGCGGGCGGCCAGGTCGGACAGGCGATCCGCGTCGATGCCGAGCAGGTCGCGGTAGACGGCGGCGTTGTCGAAGCCGGGCTCCGGCGTCCCACCGCGCCGGACCGAACCCGGGGTGTCGCCGAGGACGGGCACCACGCCGGGGCCGAGCACGGTGTCGTCGACGCCCGGCACGGTGTGCGGCACGATCATGTCGCGGGCGAGGAACTGCTCGTCGCGCACCACGTCCGCGACGGTGTTGACCGGGCCCACCACCACGCCGGCGGCCTCGAGGGTCTCGCGTATCTGCTCGGCGGTGCGCTCGGCGGCCCAGTCGGCGATGATCGCGTCGATCTCGTCCTGGTGCACCCCGCGCGCGGAGTGGTCGACGAAGCGGGGATCCTCCGCCAGGTCGGGACGCCCCATCGCGGCGCACAGCCGACGGAACACGGTGTCCTGGTTGGCGGCGATGATCACCCACGGCCCGTCGGCGGCGCGGTACAGGTTGGACGGCGCGATGCCCTCCAGTCGGGTTCCGGACGGGCCGCGCACGACCCCGGCGGCGTCATAGTCGGGGATCACCGACTCCTGCACCGCCAGGCACGACTCGGTCAGCGCGACGTCGACCACCTGGCCGCGGCCGGTGGTGGTGCGGGCCAGCAGCGCGGCGAGGATCCCCTGGACGGCGAACATGCCCCCGAGGGTGTCGCCGATCGACAGGGCCATGCGCGGCGGGGGCATGTCTGGGAAACCGTTGAGGTGTCGCAGGCCCGACACGCCCTCGGCGACTGAGGCGTACCCGGCGCGGGTGGCCTGCGGCCCGGTCTGCCCGTAGCCCGACACCCGCCCGATCACCAGACCCGGGTTGACCTCGTGCAGCCGGTCCGGGCCCAGCCCCCACTTCTCCAGCGTGCCGGGGCGGAAGTTCTCCACCATCACGTCGGCCCGGGCCACCAGGTCCAGGAAGAGCGCGGCGCCGTCCTCGCTGCGCAGGTCCAGGGTGACGGACTCCTTGTTGCGGGCGTGGACGGTCCAGAAGTGGCGACGACCGTCACGCTCGCCCTGGCCCCACGTGCGCAGCGGGTCCGGGCGCCCGGGATCCTCGATCTTGATGACCCGGGCGCCCATGTCCCCGAGGAGACGGCCGGCGAACGGCCCGGCGATGAGGGTGCCCAGTTCCAGCACGAGCATCCCGGCCAACGGGCCCGTCCGCGCCTGCTCCGCGTCCTGTTCGCCCACACCCTTTGTCACGTCCGGTGCCTCCTCGTCCCGCGGGTCGGTGTTCTCAGAACCCTAGGTGCACGGTCTTCTCCTCGGTGAAGGCCTCCAGGCCGCTCACCCCGAGCTCGCGCCCGATGCCGCTGGCCTCGCGGCCGCCCCAGGGCAGCGACGGGTCCGGCACGCCCCAGCCGTTGACCCAGACCGTACCCACCCGCAGCTGCGGGATCACCGAGTGCACGGTGGACAGGTCGCGCGAGAAGATGAACGCGTTGAGCCCGTAGGGGGTGTCATTGGCGATGCGCACGGCCTCGTCGGTGTCGGAGAAGGTGATGACCGTGGCAACGGGGCCGAAGATCTCCTCGCGGGCGATCGTCAGCGAGTTGTCGCCGCGGAACACGGTCGGCTCGATGAAGTAGCCGCGGTCGCCGACCCGGCCACCGCCCGTGACGAGGTCCGCGCCCTCCGCCCGGCCCGCGTCGATGTACCCCATGATCCGGTCGAACTGGCGCCGGCTGACGATCGTGC
The DNA here is from genome assembly GCF_017168155.1 of Dietzia sp. KRD202. Classification (NCBI taxonomy): domain Bacteria; kingdom Bacillati; phylum Actinomycetota; class Actinomycetes; order Mycobacteriales; family Dietziaceae; genus Dietzia; species Dietzia sp. KRD202. The sequence continues at coordinate 5,315 of NZ_JABFAN010000079.1, forward strand.
CCTGTGTGCTCGCGGGATCGAACGGGTCGCCCACCACCGAGGACCGCGCGAACTCCGCCAGTCCCTCGACCACCTGATCGGCGATCGACTCGTGCACCACCACGCGGGTGCCGGCCGCGCAGACCTGGCCCTGGTGGTAGAAATTGCCCATCGCGATCCACGGCATGGCCGACTCCAGGTCCGCGTCGCCGAAGACGAGCTGCGGGGCCTTGCCGCCCAGCTCGAGCGTGACCTTGCGGAACCTGTCCCCGGCCAGCATCTGGATCTGACGCCCCACGCGCGGGCTACCGGTGAAGGTGATCTTGTCCACGCCCGGGTGTGCGGCCAACGCGGCGCCGGCGGTCTCCCCGGTACCGGTGACCACGTTGAACACCCCGTCCGGCACTCCGGCCTCGGCGAGCAGATCGGCCAGGCGGAGCGGGGCCAGTGAGGCGTCCTCGGCGGGCTTGAGCACCACCGAACACCCGGCGGCGAGGGCCGGGGCGACCTTCCACGATGCCACCACGGTGGGGTTGTTCCACGGCGTGATCGCGCCGACCACCCCGAGGGGCTGGCGCAGGGTGAACCCGAACCGACGCTGGTCGCCGACGTTCGGCAGTTGCGCGCTCTGGCCGTAGATCTTGTCGGCGGAGCCGGCGTAGTGGCGGAACACCCCGGCGGCGGCGGGGATGTCCCCACCGACGGTGTGCAGGTAGAGCTTGCCCATCTCCGTGGTCTCGAGGGTGGACAGCTCGCCCGCGTGCTCCTCGATGAGGTCGGCGGCGCGCATGAGGATCCGCCCCCGTTCGGCACCGGGCATGCGCGACCACACCCCGGACTCGAACGACTCCCGGGCGGCGGCGACGGCCCGGTCCACGTCCACGGCGGTGCCGGCCGCGAGTCCCGTGATCCGCTCCTCGGTGGCCGGGTTGACCGCGTCGAGGGTCCCGCCGGCGGCGGGGGCGACGGCCCGGCCGCCGATGCGTAGCCCGGTGTCGGGGAGGGTCAGAGGTGCTACTTCGGGGAACGTCGCGGTCATTGCTTTACTCCTATAGAGGGTGGTGGTGGAACGAGGT
>NZ_JABFAN010000080.1:0-3446 GCF_017168155.1 Dietzia sp. KRD202
ACTCCGTTCGAGGATTCGGTAGAAGGTTGACTCGAAGGATCACACGGTGGCCGCTCTACATCCGTACACAACACGGAATCGCAGACGATCTCGGCCACCGAGTTACACCACTCTATGGGGCACTACTGCGGGTGGGTGAGGTTAGGCCGGTTTTGGGATCGCGGCGATCGTGTTGAACACTGCGACGATGGCAGTCGCCCAGGGCCACGTTTCGGGAATCTTCACGCGCCGCCGTCGGCCGCTTCGGACCAGCCGGGCTGCCACGTGCAGGAAGCGGTAGCGCAGCGCTTTGGTCTCGCACAAGGCCAGAACTGCGGCGTCGCCGGTGCAAGCGAGCATCCGGGTCCAGGCCACCAGATCCGCGGCGAGCATCACCGCCACGAGCCAGGCCTGGTTTAAAGCGAACTCCCGCGAGGGCAGACGGCCCAGGCCGGTGTCTTTGGCGTGTCGGATCCGGTCCTCGACCCGGGCGTGAGCCCGGTGTCTGGCCTCGAGGAACTGCAGCTGACCGGTGGCAGTGTTGGTGACGAATGCTTGGTAGCGCCACCCGTCGATCTCCTCGAACATCGACAACTGAGCACCCGGGTGGGGCCGTTCGCGGCGGACGATGACTCGCATTCCGTCTGGCCACTTGGCGAGCATCCTGGGGCTGAGAAAGCCGGTCAGTTCGGCAACCTCGGCCCCGTCTCGGATGTCGCCGGAGGGATTCAATGCCGGCCCCCACGCAGCCTCTGGGCAGATCGCGATGGCCCGGCGTAGCGGGGCGGTGATGGAGAACCCGACCGAGTACTCCACCCGTCGACCGCGGATGCCGTTCTGTTCGGTGATCCAATCCAGAAGGTCATGGGAGGCGCCTGCACCGTCGGATCGAATCAGCAGGTCACGGCGGTGAGCGGCGGGGATCTGCGCGATCGCCTGGCCCAGGACGTCGATGTGGTCAGCCGCGGTGTTGGACCCGGCATTGCCCGGGCGCAGGCTCGCGGCGAGGAACTCCTCTGTGTTGTCGCACCACACACCGATCGGGTGGTACCCGAACGTGCGCTTGTACGTCGGTGCGGCGTTCTCTTTTTCGCTGTGGGTGACCACGATCGTGGCGTCCACATCGAGCACGATTGTCGATCCCAGATCCCGCCCCGCACATGCCGATGCGGGCACCCCGCCGGGCAGGCGGGACCACACGTGACGGCGGGTGCGGGCACGCGCTACCTGGATCTTCTTGCGCTTGCCGGCAGTGATCTCATCGAGTGTGCGCCACACCGTCGGGGCCGAGGCGACCGGGCCCAGGGCCTCGGATTGGTGGCGCAGGACGCCGATGTCTGAGATGGATTCGCCGCCATCGGCGAGCATCACCGCGACGTCGATCAGTACCCGGCCGCGGTCGTGGATCGGGATGAACCGTCTGCGAGTCATGGCCTTCGACAGTTCGACGGTCAGCCCCACTCGATCCGCCAGAAGGCGGGGTGCGATGGCTCCGGCGTGGGAGATCACCCCGACACCATCAGCAGTAACGGACAGGCCGGACGACCACGAAGTACGCTTCACCTACCGAGTGCTTTCTGCTGGAGAACATGGAACCTTAGACAAGTCCCAGTTTCCCCTGTTCAGGAAGCACTTCGGTCTATTTTCGCCCAGCGATCCGCAGATCCCCGTGAATCAGCGGGGCTAGCGATCTTGTAGCCATTGAGGTGCAGGATCGGCAAAACGGCTCCGTCGCGTGCGGGATTCATGAACTTATTGGAGTGCCAGCTGGCTGCCAGCGGGCCGGTTTCCGCCTCCCCGTCGCCCACCACGGCCGCAACAATAAGGTCGGGGTTGTCGAAGGCTGCCCCGTAGGCGTGTGAGAGAGCGTATCCCAGTTCCCCCCCTTCGTGAATGGAGCCAGGGGTTTCCGGAGCCACATGGCTGGGAATACCCCCGGGGAAGGAAAACTGCTTAAACAGCTGTTTCATCCCCTCCAGGTCCTGGCCCACGTCTGGGTAGGTCTCGCTGTAGGTCCCTTCCAGCCATCCCGCCGCCACCGGGCCTGGACCGCCATGGCCGGGGCCTGGGGTGTACGGGGCTGGTGCACGAGTAGGTGACATCTGATCTGGCTTGCCCTGCCGGGGCGGCCTGGAAGGATGTTGCTGTGCCCAAGCCCTACCCCCAAGAGTTCCGCGACGACGTTGTCCGCGTCGCCCAGGCCCGTGAAGACGGTGTGACGCTCGAGCAGATCGCCGCCGACTTCGGTATCCATCCCATGACGTTGCAGAAGTGGATTCGCAAGACCGACGTCGAGGCCGGGATTAAGTCCGGCACGACCGCGGCGGCATCCCAGGAACTGCGCGAGGCCAAGCGGCGTGTGCGCCTGCTGGAGCAGGAGAACGAGGTTCTGCGCCGCGCTGCTGCCTACCTGTCCCAGGCGAATCTGCCGGGAAAAGGTGGTACCCGCTCGTGAACGAGCTCGCCGCTGACGGCATCCCCGTCACGGTGGCCTGCCGGGTACTTGGAATAGCTCGTCAGCCCTACTACCGATGGCTCAAGAACCCGGTCACCGATGCCGAGCTCGCCGAGGCATACCGCGCCAACGCCCTGTTCGACGCCCACCGCGAAGACCCAGAGTTCGGATACCGCTACCTCGCCGACGAAGCCGAGACCGCAGGCGAGAAGATGTGCCGGCGGACCGCCTGGCGGATCTGCTCTGTCGGCGGCTGGACCAGCGCCATCAGCAAGAAAGGCCGCGGCAAGCATCGCAAGGCAGGCCCGCCCGTGCACGACGATCTCGTCGAGCGAGACTTCACCGCGGTCGGCCCCAATGAGCTGTGGCTGACCGACATCACCGAGCACTGGACGACCGAGGGAAAGCTGTACCTGTGCGCGATCAAGGACGTCTACGCGGGCCGGATCGTTGGGTATTCGATCGACTCCAGGATGAAGTCCCGCCTGGCCGTGGCCGCGCTGAACAGTGCCGTCGCCCGGCGAGGGGACGTGACCGGCTGCATCCTGCACAGCGATAGAGGATCTCAATTTCGCTCGAAGAAAATGCAGAAGGCCATCACCCGGCATGGCATGTTCGGGTCGATGGGAAGGGTCGGTGCTGCTGGGGACAACGCGGCCATGGAGAGCTTCTTCTCGCTGCTGCAGACAGGCGTCCTCGACCGACGATCCTGGGCCAGCAGAGACGAGCTCCGCGCCGCCATCGTGCACTGGATCGAACGGACCTACCACCGCCGCAGACGACAGGACCGCCTCGGCAGATTGACCCCCATCGAATTCGAGACCATCATGACCCACGAGGCCCCTCAGGCCGCGTGACTAACCCTGTCACCTAACCGTGCATCAGGCCCATCGTTCTCCAATCCGCCTCCAACTTGCTTCAGGATCGGTACGGCTTCTTCTTTTCTACTGTGCAGGTGGAGACCGACTGTCCCGATGAGTCTGCGGCAGCAGCGATCGACATCACACGTGCG
>NZ_JABFAN010000081.1:0-422 GCF_017168155.1 Dietzia sp. KRD202
ACCGATAACAGGAGCGTGAGTAATTTTTCTTCTGTGCTGGCCATGTTCAGAATCCCATAGAAAATCCACGTGACGGTGATTTAACCCGTTCAGGTGCAGTTCGGTTCTGTCTGCTCACTCTGTCTCTCATGTCAAAGCCATGCTCCCGCGCAACATCATGTTGCAGCCTTCTGACCAGTTCATGTTGCTTAACCGGAGTGTCCAGCCATTCCCTGATGTCATGCCCGACCGTTCGCGCCTGTTCAAGATGGCGGGAATAGTCCGGTTCAGACCGTTTTTGCATGATGTCATGACGCTGGGCATCATCAAGCCGTCCGGCAGCTTCAAAACCCAGATGCACTTCGGGACGTCGTTCAATGCCCTGTTCTTTCAGCGTCCGGCAGTCAATGAAGCCCCTTTCAAAGCCATGCTTTCTCATATGT
>NZ_JABFAN010000082.1:0-2258 GCF_017168155.1 Dietzia sp. KRD202
AGCGCCACCCCCGAGAGCGCCAGCCGCTGGTGGGCCCGCAACAAACCCCACCACAGCGACATCGAAAAAGGCATCCGCGCCCTACTCCACGAACGCCTCGACGAACTCATCGACCCACCACCGTTCTGACCTGACCGCGCAGTTTGCGGCGCAGTAGCTGGGTGCCGGGCCCTCACCCCTCCAGTCGAGTCACCACGCCGCGGTCGCCGTCCACTCGGACGCGGTCGCCGGTGCGCAGCGTTCGGGTGGCATCGATGGTGTTGACCACGCATGGCAGGCCGTACTCGCGGGCGACCACCGCGCCGTGAGAGACAGAACTGCCGATATCAGTGACCAGCGCCGCGATCACCGTGAAATACGGAGTCCAGCCCACGTCCGTCACGGGCGCGACCAGGATCTCACCGGGCTGCACCTCCCGGGCATCGACGATCGACCGGGCCACCCGCACCACGCCCTCCACCGTTCCGCGGCTCGCCGGACGGCCCACGATGTCGCCGCCCGCAGCCTCGCGGGGCGGCCGGGCGATCAACGCAGTCGGCCGACCCACCGACACGTCCGGGAACTCGAGCGCGTCCTGGAACGCCAGCGCCTTCCGACGCTCGACAGCCTGCGCGACCAACTCCTCCGGGGAGGCCGACACGCTGCCGTCCGAGCCGTGACTCGCGAGTCCGCCGGTCACCGGGCCCGGCGCGCCGACGATCCGCGCCAGCTCGGGCCGGTCGAAGAAGAACACCAGATCCGCATCGGGCAGCCGCCCGGACGCCGAGAGCACCTCGCCCAGATGCCGATAACCGCGCTTCAAGGAGTGCGCCATCAGCGCCATCTTGGACTTGGTCTCCTCGCGGCCCCGCGCACCGGCCCGGGCCCACCGCGCAAGCTGGCGGATCACGGGTGACTCCGGCTCCGGGACCTCCGCGGTCTCGGACGCCCGCCCACCCCGCTCGAGCGTGGACCGCACCATGACCTGCATGATCGCGCCCAGCCCCTCGGGATCGTCGGCCCACGACGCGTCTCGCATACACAGCTCGCGATACCCGCGATGGCCATGGCGCGACAGGAACCGCCGCAGCGCGACGCCCCACCCGTCAGCCGAGGCGAGCACCGCCTCCACTGCCGCGCCGGGATCCGCTCCGAGAAACCGCTCGGTAGCGGCGGAGTCAGCAGCCAACGCCCGCACCACCGACTCGAGCTCGGCCAGCATGAGCGCACTCTCCACATCTGCGGCGCCGGCCATGAGCCGGGAGGCCTCGGCGCGGCCGTTGTCCTCGGTGCCGCCCGCGGCGACGGCCTGCCGCATGAGCACGCTCTCCAGCACGTTGGCCGCGACCGCCGCGCGAGATGACGACCGCACGTGCGTCAATGTCACCTCGCAGTACAGGTGCATCCCCGCCTCGAGTTGGCGCCACACTTGTAGTGGGTCGCAGCCGGTGGGGATCTCGAACGCGCCGATCTGCTCGCCCAGACCCCGCACGGCCGGGCCCGCGGTGAGGGCGAACGTCGACAGGCGAACCGTATTACCGAGTCGCCGCGGGAGCGGCTGCGGCGGTTTGGGCACGAGCTCGTCGACCACCCGCCCGCAGATCGACGTGGAGAACTGCTCCAGCGAATTGCCCAGCAGTCCCGAGCTCAGCGCGGTGCCCTCGGTGAGGTTGAGGAACATGTGCCCGGAGAAGTAGCCCACCTGTAGCCACGGCTGCTCGTAACTCGGTTGCGCGCGGGCGACCACCTGCACCATCTGCATGGCGTGGTCGATCGCGTACCCCGACACCGACGCGGTGAGCGGACAGTACGCCCCCGGCATCATCTCGCCGATGTTGCAGCGCGTGTACACGTGGTCGCTGCCGGCGAGTGTCGAATCCATCCCGCCCAGGTCCGCGGGCAGCGTGGTGACGGGCCGCGCCTGCAGCCACCACAGCCGCCCTTCCCGGTCGATCGCCCACTCCAGATCCATCGGCCGGTCCCAGTGCCGCTCGGCGGTCAGCGCGTCGGACCGGATCGCCTCGATGTCCTCGCCGAGGAGCACCGGGCGCTCGCCGACCTCGCTCACCGCCACGGTGCCGGCGGCGTCGAGGACCAGGTGGTCGGGGGAGGCGGTGCCGTCGACCAGGGACTCGCCCAGCCCGGCGACGGCGTCGATCACCACGAGGTCGCGCCGCCCCGTGGTGGGGTCGGCGGTGAACACCACGCCGGCCGCCCGCGCGTCGACCATCTGCTGGACCACCAGGTGCATTGTGGCGGGGGAGTCGGTGGCGGGGGAG
>NZ_JABFAN010000083.1:0-427 GCF_017168155.1 Dietzia sp. KRD202
GGCTACACCTACTCTTACGATATGCTGGGTGAAGCTGCGCGCACCCGGGACGACGCACAGCGCTATTTTGACGACTACGCACGCGCGATCGAGCAAGTGGGAAAAACCTGCAAAACCTTAAGCGATAAGACCCCGGCGCCGTCGGTCTCCATCAAGCTCTCTGCGCTCCACCCCCGTTATGAGTTTGGCCGCCGTGAGCAGGTGCTAGCCGAGCTGGTCGACACCGTTATAAAGCTAGTGAGCAAGGCGCGCGAGCTGGATGTGGCCGTTACGATTGACGCTGAAGAGGTTGATCGCCTTGAGATTTCCCTAGAGGTCTTCCGCGCGGTTTACGAAAGCGCAGCCGCCAAAGGCTGGGGGCACTTTGGCTTGGTCGTCCAGGCTTACTCCAAGCGCGCCCTGCCGGTGCTGCACTACATCAATCGTT
>NZ_JABFAN010000009.1:0-104074 GCF_017168155.1 Dietzia sp. KRD202
ACAGGCCACGAACCGGCGCGCCGCCGCACGATTCTCGCCCATCCACCCCTCCCGCGCCGCCGCCCGCAACCCCGACAGCGACACGGGCGCCGCGGAACCAGAGCCGCCACCAGACGGGGACGGACCACCGGCCGAGGGCGAGCCACCAGACGGGGACGGGCCACCGGTCGCGGCGTCTGCGTTACCGCCCATGTGCCCCACCCCCTGCCCGTCCGGCTACCTGATATCGAATCTGTGTTCTATGATACGCATACACATTCGAACAGGCAAGGGTTGAACATCATCAAATAGCCCCAGCCGAGAACACGCGGGACCGTCGTGCTCACGCCAGTGACGCAGCCACCGCCGCCTTCGCCCACTGCCCCACCCCGATAAGGGTCGCCGACGCCGCGCCGCACCAGTCGCCGTAGCCCAGCAGGAACAGTCCCGGGACGCCCGGCACCTCGACGCCACTCGTGAGGACCCGTCCGTCGCGACGCGGCAGCAACCCCCGCAAGTGACCCAACGCCGGCCGGAAGCCGGTGCACCAGATCACCGCGTCGACCGGCTCGCGTCGACCGTCCGACCACTCCACACCGGCCGCGGTGAACCGCTCGAACATCGGCGTCGCCTCCAGGAGGCCGGCGTCACGGGCCGCGCGGACCGGCGGCACCACGACGATGTCGCCCAGCTCGGCGATGCCGCCGCCGGACTCTCCCACGCCCCGGATGGCCGCGTTGGCGACGCGGAAGAGTTCGCGGCCGTCGACATCGTCGGGCAGGTAGCGGGGTGGGCCGGTTGTGCACCAGGTCAGCGACCCGCCGGAGTCGGCGAGTGGCCGGGCGAGGTCAGCGGCGATCTGGGCGCCGGAGTTCGCGCCACCGACCACCACGACGCGCCTGCCCTCGAGGTCCGACGGGCCCCGGTAGGCGGCGCTGTGCAGCTGCCGGCCACGGAAGTCGGCGGCGCCCGGATAGGTGGGGACGAAGGGGCGTCGATAGGTACCGGTCGCACTGATGACCGCCCGCGCGCGCCACGAGCGACCGTCAGCGGCCCGGATGAGAAACACCTCGTCGTCGTCATGGTCGTCGTCGTGGTTGTCGTCGTGGTCGTCGTGGTCGTCGTTGCTGTTGGCGGCGTAGCCACCCTCTCGCCCCGCTCCCGGCCGCTCCACGGCGACCACCGTCACCCCGCGCCGCACGGGGAGGTCGTAGTACTCCTCGTAACCGCGCAGGTAGTCCACGACGTGGGCCGCGTCGGGATTGGCGCCGTCGTCGGTGCGGGGCATGCGGCGGCCCGGCAGGGACGAGAAGTCGGCGGGCGAGAACAACCGCAGGGACGGCCACGTGTGCGGCCACGCGCCGCCGGGCTCGTTCGAGGCGTCGAGGATCTCGAAGTCCGCGCCGGCGCGGCGGAGATAGAAGCCGGCCGCGAGGCCCGCCTGGCCCCCGCCGATCACCACGACGTCGCGGTGGATCACAGCGCCCGACCGATGACCTCCTTCATGATCTCGTTCGTGCCCCCGTAGATCCGCATGACGCGGGCACCGGCGAACTTCTGCGCGATGGGGTACTCCATCATGTAGCCGTAGCCGCCGAACAGCTGGAGGCAGCGGTCGACCACGTCGTCGAGCATGTCGGTCGCCTGGAGCTTGGCCATCGACGCGGTGACGGCGTCGAGCTCCCCTGCGATCTCCCGGGAGATGCAGTGGTCGACGAACGTGCGGGTGGCCATGACCTGGGTCTTACAGTGCGCCAGCTCGAAGCGGGTGTTCTGGAAATCCAGGATCGGCTTGCCGAACGCCTGCCGCTCGCGGACGTACTCGAGCGTCTCGATGACGGCGGCCTCGGCCATGGCCAGCGCGTCCACGGCGATCGCCAGGCGCTCGCGCGGGAGCTGGTTTATGAGCTGGTAGAAGCCCTGCCCCTCCTCGCCACCGAGGAGGTTGGCGGCGGGCACGCGCATGTCGTTGAAGAACAGCTCGGCGGTGTCCGCGCCGTGGCGGCCCATCTTCTCCAGCACGCGGCCACGCTCGAAGCCCGGCGTCGAGGCCTCGACGGCGAACAGGGCCATGCCCTTGTGGCCGGCGTCGAGGTCGGTCTTGGCCACCACCACCACGAAGTCGGCGGAGCCACCGTTGGAGATGAAGGTCTTGGAGCCGTTGATGACGTAGTGGTCGCCGTCCCGCTTGGCGGTGGTGCGCACGCCCTGCAGGTCGGACCCGGCGCCGGGCTCGGTCATGGCGATGGCGGAGATCCACTCACCCGAGCAGATCTTCGGCAGCCACTCGCGCTTCTGCTCCTCCGTGGCGTAGTTCGCCACGTAGTGCGGGGTGATGGTGGAGCCGACGCCCATTCCGAAGGCGGTGTCGCCGGAGTGGACGAGCTCCTCGGTGACGAGGTACTCCATGCCCGGGTCGCCGCCCTGGCCGCCGAACTCCTCGGGCACGTCGAGGCAGATGAGGCCGGCCTCGCCGGTGCGCAGCCAGGTCTCGCGGTCCACGTGCTTCTGTGTGGACCACTTCTCCTGGTTGGGCGTCATCTCCTTGGCGAAGAACGCGCGGGCGTGCTCGCGGAGCAGCCGGTGGTCGTCGGTCTCCCAGGTGGGGCGGTAGTCGGGGAAGAGTGCGGACACTGGGGGCCTCCATGAGGGGACGACGACGACGATGAGGTTCGCGGCAAGTTTACGTGGGCCCGTTCCGGCGACGGCGGGCACGCGAGCACCGAGGAGGGCCATACTCGGGTCATGAACGATTCCCCGGACCGGCCAGAGAACGCAGCCCAGCCCGAGAAGGCCACCACCCCGGCATCCTCGGGCCATTCCGTGCCCGAGGCGTTCCCCACCGACTGGACCCGGGGGCTGGTCCTGGTCGCGCACCCCGACGACCCCGAGTACGGGATGTCCGCCGCGGTGGCGCGCTGGACGGCCGAGGGCCGCAGCATCGTCTACGTCCTGGCCTCCAGCGGCGAGGCGGGCATCGAGGGGATGGCGCCGGCGATCGCCGGGCCGATCCGGGAGGAGGAACAGCGACGGTCGTCGGCGATCGTCGGAGTGGACGAGGTGGAGTTCCTCGGTTTCCCGGACAGTCGGATCGTCAACAACGCCGAACTGCGCGACGCGGTGGCCGACGCGATCCGCCGCCATCGCCCGGACGTCGTCATCTCCCTGTACTCCGGTGAGGAGTTCGGGCCGGGGATGCCCAACCCGCGCGATCACATGGAGTTCGGCGCGGCCGTGGGGGCCGCGTACGACGACCTGGTCGCCGCGGTCGGGGTGGACGCCGCGGAGGGGCGTCCGCAGATGTGGTTCGAGTCCTCGCCCGAGATGACGCACTACGTCGACGTGAAGGGTTTCGTCGAGCCGGCCGTCGACGCGCTGGCCGAGCACTCCGAGTACCTGTCGGTGCTCGACCCGGAGACGCCGGTGCGGGACCAGGCGCGGGCGCAGGTCGAGACCGTGTGCGCGTCGCGTGAGGGACTCGCGGACGGGAACCCGGTGGTGGGCTTTCGGCGCATGCGGCCCTGAGCCGGCCTCAGGCCGGTTCGGCGGTCGATTCCCCCGGGCCCAGTGGCGCGTAGTACGCCTCGGAGGGCCGCAGACGCTCGACGATCTCGTCCGCCCACTCCGCGTGCGGCGACGCCATGGTGCCGTCGCCCGGACGACTGACGTAGGTCAGCCAGAAGCGCTGCGCGCCCTCGCCGACGACCGCCGAGTACACCAGCGCGCCCTCCGGGCCGATGATGTCCTGTGGGACCGTGGGGAGCACCCGGAACGACACCGACCAGCCGTCGCCGACGCGCGTGGAGAGCGGTTCGATCCGCTCCTCGACCGGCCGCCCCGGGACGGGGAGCAGGAACTGACCCATCCCGTTGACCAGTGCGAGCGCCGCGAGCTGGTTGTCCGGGTTCTCCGGGTCGAACAGGTCCTCGGTGAGCTGCCCCACCAACACGACGCCGTCCGAGCGGCTCGGATCGTCGGCAGCCGCGACCGGACTCATGACGGTACTGCCGAAGACCAGCTCCCCCGACTCCGCGCGCCACCCCTCGGGGACGCGGATCACCAGGCCTGCGTAGGGATCCACGTGATCGGAACCGGCCGCCACCTGGATCTTCGGGGACAGGGTGCGCACCCCCGGGGAGTACGTCGCCGACGAGACGACCACCGTCACGACCGCGGCGACCACCGCCAGGACGGCGACGAGCGCCACCACGAGAATGGTCCGGCTCCGGCCGGCGGACGGGTTCTGCCCTGACGTCATCCGCCCAGCGTAGGCGGCCGGGTTTCCCGCAGCGTGATGTTGACCCTCCCCGGCTCCGCGCCCAGCACCTCGCGGCACCACGCCGGGGCGGTGCCGTCGAAGACCTTCGGTACGCCGTGGAAGGCCATCCGCGACGGCCCGCCGAACACCACGAGGTCGCCCGACTCCAGGCGCACGTCGGTGTACGGGCGCCCGCGGTGCTCCGGGGTCCCGAAGCGGAACGTGCACGCATCACCCAGGCTCAGCGAGACGACGGGTGCCGTGCTCGCCTCGTCGCGGTCCTGGTGCAGGCCCATCGTGGATCCACGGCCGTAGAGGTTCACCAGGGCGGTGTCCGGGGTGTAGGCGGGGACGGGGTCGGGGGTCCGGTCGGCCGACCCCGCGACCACCGGCTCCACCGCCGCTGCCGCCGCGAGCCCGTTCCGCGCCGCCCGCACCAGCCAGTCCGGGACCGGCGGGACCACCTCGTCGTCGTCGTACCGGTACGGCACCCAGTGGCGCCCCAGGCTGAACGTGCGCACCGACATCCGGCCCCCGCCCGGCAGCACGATCGAGCGAGGCACGCGCATCGCGGCCCAGTCCACGCACGCCCGGAGGAGGAACTCCTGCTGCTCGCGGCTCAGCCAGTCGGGCACGTGCACGGCGCCGGGACCCAGGATGGTGGGCTCGCGGTCGACGCCGAAGAGCGGCTCGGTCACCCCAGGTCCGTGCCCAGCACCGCCCACGCCTGCTCCGCCAGCTCCGGGGTCGCGGCCGCCACGACCGTGCCGCCCTCGAGCGGCTGGCGGCCGTCCGGGCCGGTGATCACGCCGCCCGCGGCCTCGATGATCGGGATCAGCGCCACGATGTCGTACGAGTTCAGGTCGGCCTCCACGACCAGATCGACACGCCCCGCGGCGAGCATGCAGTAGGCATAGCAGTCCCCGCCGAAGCGCTGCAGGCGGACCCGGCGGCCGAGCTCGTCGTAGCGGCTGCGCACCTCGCCGTCGTCACCGAACATCGACGGGTGGGTGGTGTACATGATCGCCTCGGACAGCTCCGTGCACCCCGACGCGCGCAGGTCGATCGCGCCCGGACCGTCGGAGCGGCGCCGCACGGTGGCGCGGCCGTGCACCGCCGCGAAGGTCTCGCCCAGGACCGGCTGGTCCATCCACCCGGCCACGGCGCGGCCGTCCTCCACCACACCGACGAGCGTGCCCCACCCGGCCATGCCCGTCATGAACGCCTTGGTGCCGTCGATCGGGTCCAGGTACCAGGTCCGGGCGGCGCCGGCCGGCCCGGTCTCGCCGTTCTCCTCCCCCACGATCCGGTCGCCCGGGTAGACGTTCGAGATCCCCGCCCGCAGCAGCGCCTCGATCGCGCGGTCGGCCTCGGTCACCGGGTCGTAGCGCCCGTCCGTCGCGCCGTTCCCGGCCCGGCCGTCGCCGTTCCCGCCGTCGCCTGCCACGCCGTTCTTGTCCGCGGCGGCCAACGACTCGAGGTCACCGTGGAAGTGCCGGCGGGCGATGCGGCCACTGGCGGCGAGGAGCTCGTCGAGGCGCTCGGTCAGGTCGTGATCCAGGGGGCGTGCGGGCCGTGACGTCATGCCCCCATGGTGCACCACGCCCCGCCACCGTCCCGACGGATCGGCGCATGTGCGCCCTCGACGCCCACCGATGCGGCTACCGTGGGCGCACCCGAACACGGAACGCACCACCCACGGACGGAGCCGAAATGCGATGACCGCCCTGATGGACTTCATCTCCACCCGCCGCTTCCAACTCGCGACGGACTCGTGGCAGCACATCAGCGCCACCGTGCAGGCGGTGCTCATCGCGACGCTGCTCTCGGTCGCGCTCGGGGTGGCCGTGTACCGCAGTCGGTCGGGGTCCGCGATCGCCACCGGCCTGGCCGCCACCGCCCTGACCGTCCCGTCGTTCGCGCTGCTCGGCCTGCTCATCCCGGTCCTCGGCCTGGGCGTGCTGCCCACCATGACCGCACTGGTGATCTACGCGGTGCTCCCGATCCTGCGCAACACCATCGTCGGCCTGGACGCCGTGCCCGCGGCGACGGTCGACGCCGCCCGCGGGGTGGGGATGAGCCGGATCGGGGTGCTGGGCCGGGTCGAGATCCCGCTGGCGTGGCCGTCCATCCTCGCCGGGATCCGCATCTCCACCCAGATGTCGATGGGCATCCTCGCCATCGCCGCGTACGCCAAGGGCCCGGGGCTGGGGAACCTCATCTTCGCGGCCCTGTCCCGGGTCGGCACGCCCACCGCGCTGCCGATGGCGCTCACCGCGACCGTGCTCATCGTTGTCCTCGCGCTCGTCCTCGACGCGCTCCTCGTCCTGCTCGGACGTCTCACCATCAGGGGGAACCAGTGAGCACCTCAGAACCCGTCTCCGGCGTGCCGATCGTGCTGGACGACGTCACCAAGGTCTACCCTGGGCAGGAGCGCCCGGCGGTGGACCACGTCTCGCTCGAACTGCCCGCCGGGCGGACCACCGTGTTCGTGGGCCCGTCCGGCTGCGGCAAGACCACCACGATGCGGATGATCAACCGCCTCATCGAGCCCACCTCCGGCACGATCACGATCGACGGCGAGGACAACCGGACCCTCGACGCCGACACCCTGCGCCGCAGCATCGGTTACGCCATCCAGGCCTCCGGACTGTTCCCGCACATGACGGTCGCGCAGAACGTCGCCACCGTGCCGCGGCTGCTCAAGTGGAAAAAGTCGCGCATCCGTGAGCGGGTGGACCAGATGCTGGAGCTGGTCGGACTGGACCCGTCGGACTATCGCGACCGGTACCCCGCGCAGCTCTCCGGAGGTCAGCAGCAGCGCGTCGGCGTGGCCCGGGCGCTGGCCGCGGACCCGCCGGTGCTGCTCATGGACGAGCCGTTCGGGGCGGTCGACCCCATCACGCGCGCGTCGCTGCAGGACGAGCTCGTGCGGCTGCAGGACGAGCTACGCAAGACCATCGTCTTCGTCACCCACGACTTCTCGGAGGCGGTCAAGCTCGGAGACCGGATCGCGGTGCTCGGCCCCGGATCGTCGGTGCTGCAGTTCGACACCCCGGAGGCGATCCTCACCAACCCCGCCGACGAGACGGTGAGCGGGTTCGTCGGCGACGACGCCGCGCTGAAGACACTGACCCTCCGGCGCGTGGGGGACGTGGAACTGCAAGGGGCGACGACGGCGAGGGCCTCCGAGAGCCCGACCGATTTCGCGGCCCGGTTGCGCGGAACCAGCGACGAGTGGGCCGTGGTGCTCGACGACGCCGGCCGCCCCCTGCGCTGGGTGCGCGGGGACCGGGTGTCGCGAATGCCGGACCTGGGCTCGGGCGGGTTGCCGATCACCGGCACCGTGACGGTCGACTCCTCGCTGCAGGAGGCGCTGGACGGACTGCTGTCCACGGCGAGCGCCACCACGGTGGTCGTGGACCGGGACGGGGCCTACTGCGGCACCATCGGGATCGACGACCTGGTCGCCGAGTTGCGGCGTATCCACCACCGGCACAACGACGAGGGCCTCGCCGAGCAGGACGTGGCGCCGTGAGCGCCCCCGCCACGGCGACGCGCGCGGGCTCCGCTGGTCGTGGTGGCGCTGCCAATGGGGTCGCCGCTCTCCAGGACTCCGCGCGGCTGATCGTGCAACCGCTCCTCATCGTGGCCGCGGCCGTGGGCGTGCTGTGGTGGGCGTTCTCCGGCGAACTGGACGAGACACAGAAGGCCTCGCTCAACGCCGCCTCCATCACCCAGCGCACGCTCGAGCACGTGCAGATCACGGTGACGGTCGTGGCGATCGTCGTGGCGGTCGGCGTGCCGCTGGGGATCCTGCTCACCCGCAGGCGCACGCGGTTCCTCGCACCCGTGGCGGTGGGGTTCGCCAACATCGGCCAGGCGGCGCCCGCGATCGGCCTGATCGTGCTCCTGTTCCTGGCCACCAACCGGACAGGGTTCTGGATCGGTGTGCTGCCGGTCGCGTTCTACTCCCTGTTGCCGGTGCTGCGGAACACCATCGTGGGGATCCGTAACGTCGACCCCGCACTCATCGACGCGGCGCGCGGACAGGGGATGTCGAGCGGACGGGTCCTGCGCACGGTCGAATTGCCGCTCGCGGTGCCGTTCATCCTCGCCGGCCTGCGCACCACCCTCGTGCTGGCGGTGGGCACGGCGACGCTGAGCTTCCTCGTCGACGCCGGCGGGCTGGGGATCTTCATCGACACCGGATACCGGCTGCAGGACTACACCACCCTCGTGGTCGGCTCGGTGCTGGCGGTGTGCCTGGCGCTGTTCGTGGACTGGCTCGGCGGGGTCGGCGAGATCCTGTTCAATCCGAAGGGGCTGCGATGACCGGCACGATCCCCGCGCGCGCCGGGATGAGGCGGGCAGGGTTGACACGAACAAGGCGCCTGGTCGCCGCGCTCCTGGCCACCGTGATGCTGGCGACGGGATGTGGGCTCAACAACGGCGGTTCCGTCCCGCTGCCCGTGGGCCCCGGCCCCGAGGGCACCGTCCCCGCGCTGGAGGGAGTGCGCATCACGGTCGGCGGCAAGGACTTCACCGAGGGCGTGATCGCCAGCTACCTGGTGGAGTTCCTGCTGGCGGCCGCGGGGATGGAGGTGTCCGACATGTCGTCACTGGCCGGGTCGAACAGTTTCCGCCAGGCGTTGGTGACCGGGCAGGTCGACATCGGCATGGAGTACACCGGCACCGCGTGGATGAGTTACCTGGGCAACTCCGACCCCATCCGCGATCCGCAGGGGCAGTGGGAGGCGGTGCGTGACGCCGACCTGGCCGAGCACGACCTGAGGTGGCTGGCCCCCACCACCGTGGACAACACCTACTCGTTCGCGATGAACCGGGCCACCGCCGAGGAGACCGGGGTGCGCACGTTCTCCGAGTACGCCGAGTTGGCCCGGACCGATCCACAGGCGGCCCTGACCTGCATGGAGACCGAGTTCTCCGTGCGTCGCGACGGTTGGCCCGGGCTGGCGGAGGCCTACGGGTTCGACGCGGACGCCGTGCCCACGCCGATCATGCAGCCGGGGATCATCTACCAGGCGACCTCGGTCGGCCGGGAGTGCCGGTTCGGCGAGGTCTACACCACCGACGGCCGGATCAAGGGCCTGGACCTGCTGGTGTTGGAGGACGACCAGCGCTTCTTCCCCGTCTACAACCTCGCGACGGTGGTCCGCGGTGAGATGCTCGACGCGCACCCGGAGATCGAGGACGTCCTCGCCCCGCTGGTGGACATCCTCACCAACGAGGTGATGGTGGAGATGAACATGCGCGTCGACGTCGACGGCGAGGATCCCGCGCTGGTCGCGCGCGATTTCCTCGAGGACCGGGGGCTGGTCTCGGTGGAGTGACCCGGCGCGTGCCCCACGCGGCCGGATGCGCCCGCCCGCCCGGTGACACACAATCGGGTACCACTACCAGGAGGTGCCCTGTGTCCAGGAGGTCGATCGTCTCGCTGCCGCGGACGGCCGCGCGACTACCGCGGATGATCCCCGACCTGGCGCATCTGCCACCCGGGCGGATCGTCACGCTCGCGGACGGTGTCACCACGAAGGTCCACGACACCGGCGAGGAGCACCTCGCACCGGCGATCCTGCTGCACGGGATGGCGGCCACCGGGATGCTGAACTGGTACCAGACGTTCGAACGACTGCGGGGCGAGTACCGACTCATCACGTTCGACCAACGCTGGCACGGCAAGGGCTTCCACGGGGATTTCCGGTTCGAGACCCTCGCGGAGGACGTGCTGCGGGTCGCCGACCACCTCGACCTGGCGGCGCCGGTGGTGGGCGGCTACTCGATGGGCGGGATCGTCGCCCAGCTCGCGGCCCGCCGCGACCCCTCCCGGCTCGGTGGCCTCGTGCTGGCCGCCACCGGGACGGGCGCACAGCGCAATGCCCTCGAGAAGGTCGCACTCAGCGGGTTCACCCGCTCCCAGCCGCTGCTCAACACCGTTCCGGAGGAGGTCGGCGAGGTGGTGGAGGAACAGGTCGACGACGAGGCGCTCAGGCCGCACGCGTGGGCGCTGCGCGAGTTGTCGTCGGTCTCGCTCGCCACGCACCGCACCGTGATCGCCCAGGTGGCCGGGGTCAACTCGACACCCTGGCTCCACGAACTCACCCTGCCCGTCGCGGTGGTCAAGACCACCCGTGACCTCGCGTTCCCGCAGTGGATCCAGGACGAGATGGCCGATTTGCTGCCGCACAGCGCCGTGTTCCCGATCCACGCCGGCCACGCAGTCTGTGCCACCCACCCCGGCACGTTCGCCCGCCGGATGCGCACCGCGATCGGCTGGGTCGTGTCGAACGCGCGCTAGAGCGCCGAGTACCGCACCGCGGTCACCACGAACACCACCAGGGCGATCACGCCCAGGACCACGCCCGCCAGTGCGCGACGTGGGTTCGCATCGTCGTTGGTGAGCCAGCCGGTGGGCCAGCGGGCGAGCAGGCCGAACGCGACGGCCATCAGGCCCGCGAGGAACGCGATGATGTTGAGCACCGGCACCCACGAGATCACCAGGGCCCCGACACCCAGCACCAGCGCCCGGGTCCCCAGGTCCATGCCGTCGGACGAGCGCCTGCGTGGCGAGGCGGCCTCGGAGCGGGGGCGGAGCGGCATGAGTGCAGCCTAGTCGCCGGGGCGTCCCCGCTGGTCGTCCAGACGAGCGACCCGCCGGCCCCCGGCGGTCTGCCGGTACGAGGATTCGACGAGTTCGGCCACCTCATCCCAGTCCGGTCCACGGCCGCCACCGTCCACTCCACCGTCCAGCGGCAATGCCAGCCAGCCGGCCGGCCCGTAGTACGCCGGGACGTGGAATCGCTCGTCCTGCGCCAGCGCCGCGCGCTCCCCCGGATCCGGCAGGAACAGGAGTGCCCGGGCCAGGAGGGGGTCCGAGTGATCCCCCTTGACCGAGCCGCCGTACACCGCGAACACCTTGGTCGTGTACCAGGTGGGCCGGCCGTGCGAGATCTTCTCGCCGGCGTCCGGCAGCGCGAGGCACACCTCCCGCAGACGCGTCGGCAGAGGATCCGCGGCGTCGAACATGATCGGATGACCCACACGGCCGAGACTACGACCGCCGACCGCATCATCCCGGGCGAACGGTCGCCGAAACCCGCCGCGGGCCGACTCAGCCCCCGAACTGCCCCGCGACGAACCCCGCCAGCAGCACCGCGAACCCGCCCATCTCGCCGACGATGAGCGCCACCATGCCGATGTGCAGCGTCGCCGTGGGGTGCTCGAACTGGTTGGTCGTGTCCCTCCGCGCGCCGTGGAGGATGTAGCTGCCGATCGCCACCAGGAAGAAGAAGACCACCACCGCGGCCGCTGTCAGGTTCACCCAGGTCGGCCAGCTGCTCAGCTCGACGAACGCGGCGATGAGCAGCGTCGCGAACGAGTACAGCAGCGAGGCCCGGTGCGCGATGTCGACGTACGGGTGGGCGAGATGATCGGCGGTGGTGGCCATCTGCCGGTACTTCCACACCCCCAGGCCGAGCGCCAGCAGGAAGAGGAGACCCGCGGCGAGCAGGGTGAGGCGCGTGTCGAGGCCGAGTTCCATGGATCCTTCCGAAGTGCACTTGACAGCAGGGCGTGATTTGTATGCTTCACGACCATAGGACAGCACGCTGACCTGCGCGCTCGTTCGCGCGCGATCGCACACGGGAGGCCTCATGGACGCGCAGGTGGTGCACGCCGCGGCAGTGCAACTGGAAGGCGTGCCGGGGCGCGTGGACCTCACACTGGGTCGACTGGAGAAGATGATCGTCGAGGCCGCCGGGCGGGGCGCGCGCCTGATCGCGGTGCCGGAGTTCTGCACGTCGCCGGTGCCGATGCGCGGGCGGGTCCACGACGCGGTCCTTCCGCGCGAGAACGTGGCCGTCGAGATGTTCCGACGCCTCGCCGCACGCCACTCCGTCACCGTCGGTGGGTCGATGCTCGTGGCCGACGACGACGAGGTGTTCAACCGCTACCACCTGGTCGAGCCCGACGGACGCGTGCACATCCATGACAAGGACCTGCCGACGATGTGGGAGAACTGCTTCTACACCGGCGGCGGCTTCTACACCGACGGCAGCGACGACGGGGCGTTCGACACCGGGCTCGGCGGGGTGGGGGTGGCGAGCTGCTGGGAGCTGATCCGCACCGGGACCGTGCGCAGGCTCCGGGGGCGCGTCGCGGTGGCGGTGACCGGGACCCACTGGTGGACGGTCCCGGACAACTGGGGCGGGCTGACCCGGCGAGCGCTCGGTTCGCTCGCGCGGTACAACAGGGACCTGTCGGAGAACGCGCCGGCGGAGTTCGCCCGGCGGCTGGGCGCGCCCGTGCTGCAGGCCTCCCACTGCGGGACGCTGCGGTCGGATTTCCTCTTGTTGCCCGGTTCCGACGCATCGGTGCCGTACGCCACGGAGTTCGTGGGCGCCACCCAGATCGTCGACGCCTCGGGCACGGTCCTGGCCACCAGACGCACGGACGAGGGGCCCGGGATCGTCTACGCGGACGTGCCCCTCGGAGCCACGGACCCCGTCACGCCGCTGGAGGACCGGTTCTGGATCCCCGACCTGCCTCCGCTGCTACGCGGGTACTGGCACCAGCAGAACGTCGCGGGCAGGAGCTACTACCGCCGCCGAGGTCGCGTAGCCGGGCTGCGCGCGGCGCATCACAGGTGCACGTCGTTGTAGGCCCGCTCGTCCTCGATCGGCTCGAGGTGTGTGGTGATGTGCGAGCTCGGCAGGACCGCGTGGATCTCCTGCTCCACGGTCTCCACGAGGTCGTGCCCGCGTTCGACGCTCCACTGACCGGGCACCAACGCGTGGAACTCGACGAAGCGCCACCTGCCCGACTCCCTCGTCCGCAGTTCGTGGAAGTCGACGCGGCCGGGTTCGCGGTGGCGTTCGAGGACCTCCTCGATCGCCCGGTTGTCCTCGTCGGGGAGCGTGGCGTCCATCAATCCCATCCCCGATTCGTGTACCAGTCGATAGCCGATGAACAGGATGTTCAGTCCCACGCCGATCGCGACGATCGGGTCGAGCACCTCCCAGCCCGTGGCCCACGCGAGCGCCAGGCCGGCGACGACGCCGACCGACGTGATGACATCGGTGATGAGGTGTTTGCCGTCGGCCTTGAGGGTCGGTGACCGGTGACGGGTGCCCGCCCGCACCAGCGCCACACCCACCACGCCGTTGATCACGGCGGCCACCACCGAGATGGCCAGGCCGACACCGAGTGCCTCCAGCGGTTCCGGATTGATCAGCCGCTCGACGCTGACGACCAGGATGAACGCGGCGGCGACGAAGATCATCGCGCCCTCGACACCCGCGGAGAAGTACTCGGCCTTGGAGTGACCGTACTGGTGGTCGTCGTCGGCCGGGCGCTCGGCGACCGTGATGGCGCCGAGCGCGATCACCGCCGCCACGAGGTTGACCACGGACTCCGCGGCGTCGGAAAGCAGGCCGACCGAACCGGTGACCCACCAGGCCGCGATCTTGAGCACGATGGTCACGATCGCCGTGGCCACGGACAGCCACGCGAACTTCCTCAGAGTCGACACGTCCCAGCAGCCTAGTCCCGCACGCAGGAGACCTCCTGCCCGTCGCCCGTTGTCGGTAGGCTCGGTGTCATGCATGTGGGACTGGCCTGGCTCGGAGCAGCGGTGTTGCTCGCCGCCGGAGAGGCGGCCGGGGGCGAGCTGTTCATGCTCATGCTCGCCGGCGGCGCCCTCGGCGGCTCGGCCGCCTCGTTCCTGGGCGCGCCGGTCTGGGGGCAGGCCCTGGCGTTCGCCCTCGTCTCCCTCGTCCTCGTCCTGGGGGTCCGCCCCCTCGTCCGGCGGCGCCTGCTCGCCGCGCTTCCCGAGCACGACACCAACACCGCCGCGCTCACCGGCCGGGACGGCACCGTCGTCGAGGCGATCGGCGCGGGCGGCGGACTGGTCGAGATCGCGGGCGACACCTGGACCGCGCGTCCGCTCCTCGAGGGCGAGACGTTCGAGGCCGGGGACAAGGTCCTCGTGCACCAGATCGAGGGCGCCACGGCGATCGTCGTGCGTGGCATCTAGAAGGCGCTGGTCTTTAGCCAGCGGACACGCACGAGAAGCATCGGAGGAACCATGGAAGGCTTGATCTTCCTCGCCGTCATCGTCATCCTCATCGCCTCGGTGGTGGTGAGCTCGGTCAAGCTCATCCCCCAGGCGGAGGCCGCCGTCATCGAGCGGCTCGGCCGTTACCAACGCACCGTGAGCGGCCAGCTCACGCTGATCATCCCGTTCATCGACCGGGTGCGCGCCAAGGTCGATCTGCGCGAGCGGGTGGTGACCTTCCCGCCGCAGTCGATGATCACGGAGGACAACCTCACCCTGAGCATCGACACGGTGGTCTTCTTCCAGGTCACCGACCCCAAGGCTGCGGTCTACGAGATCAACAACTACATCGTGGCCGTCGAACAGCTGGCCACCACCACCCTTCGCAACGTCGTCGGTGGACTCACCCTCGAGCAGACGCTCACCAGCCGCGACATGATCAACAAGCAGCTGCGCGGGGTGCTCGACTCCGAGACCGGACGCTGGGGCCTGCGGGTGGCCCGGGTCGAGTTGCGGTCCATCGATCCGCCGATGTCCATCCAGGAGTCGATGGAGAAGCAGATGAAGGCCGACCGCGAGAAGCGCGCCACCATCCTCACCGCCGAGGGACAGCGCGAGGCCGCGATCACCACGGCGCAGGGTGCGAAGCAGGCAGCCATCCTCGACGCCGAGGGCAACAAGCAGGCCTCGATCCTCAACGCCGAGGCCGACCGGCAGTCCCGCATGCTGCGCGCCCAGGGTGAGCGCGCCGCCCGCTACCTCGTGGCCGAGGGCCAGGCCGCCGCGATCGCCCGGGTCAACGCCGCGGTCAAGTCCTCCAAGCCCACGCCGGAGATGCTGGCCTACCAGTACGTGCAGAACCTCCCGGAGATGGCCAAGGGCGAGGCCGCCACGATGTGGATGATCCCCTCGCAGTTCGGCGACTCGCTGGAGAACTTCGTCAAGTCCGTCGCCAAGAAGGACGACGACGGGGTGTTCCGCTACGAGCCGGCCGACGTCGACTCCGATGCCGATCTGCCGTCGGCGCCCGACGAGTGGTTCGACACCTCCACCGACCCGGAGATCGCCCGGTCCGTGGCCGCCGCGGAGGCGGCGGCCAAGGGTACGACCTCGGTGATGGACGAGCAGCCGAGCCGGCCCAAGCCCAAGCCCGGCGTGTTCGACATGGTCCCGGAGTCGGAGGGTGGCGTGGCGCCCGACAGCCCCTCGCAGTCGGCAGGCCAGGACACCCCCGCGATCGGCGGGCCCCAGGCTCCCGGGCCGGGGCAGCCGTCCGGGTTCGACCAGGCCGCTGACCAGCGGTCGGGCGAGGGTGCCTACCCCGTCGATGGTGGCGACCAGCCCCGGCGGTGACCCCCGACGGGTGGCATTCCGCGCAGCCACCTCGACCGGCCGTCGTAACATGGGGGCGTGACTCGTAACAGTGGCCTGGGTGGTGGCCGCACGCCCGATGCCGAGGATGTTCGGCTGATCGAGACGGCGTCCGCGGTGTTCGCCGAGCGCGGCATCAAGGGCACGAGCACCGACGACATCGCGCGGGCGGCCGGGGTCACCCGCGTGACCCTGTACCGGCGTCTGGGGCCGCGGGACGACATCCTCCGCGCGATCTACGCCCACGAGGCGCAGCGCCTGATGATGACCGTCAACGCGCGCTACACGCCCTTCGAGTCCCTGCAGTGGGACCCGGTGAGGCACATCGAGGACCTGCTGGTCGGGACCGTCTTCGACATCCGGCAGAACGAACTGCTTCGTCGGCTCATCGAGGTCGACAAGGTCGAGGCCATGGCGTTGCTCGCGGGCCAGTCCGACACCGTTCTGGACGCGATCACCGAGATCCTCGCCCAGTTCGTCCGCAGCACGTGGAACGCGGACGTCCACACCCGCCCGATGGACGACGAGGAGTGCGAGCAGCTGTCCCGCGAGGTCGCCGGCGTCGTGGGCCGGTTCCTCCACTCACTGGTCGTGATGACGGACGGCCCGCCCGCGGTCGACACGGAGGAGCAGATCCGGGCACTGGCCCGCCGCGTGCTCGTGCCGATGATCCTGCAGCGCTGAACGCTGCATCTCTCTACAGCCCCGCGGGGAGCTCCTTCGCGCCGAGTTCGTGGGCCAGCGCGCTCTCCAGCCGGGGGTGTCGGAAGCGGTGGTCCGCGCCGGCGAGCGCCTGCGGCAGGATCCGCTGACTGGCCAGGGCGAGCTCGTCCGAACCCCGCCCGCCCAGGACGATCGCCGGGGCCCACCCGGGTACCGGGACGATCGTCGGGCGCCGCAGGACCGAACCGAGGACACGGGTGAACTCGGAGTTGGTGACCGGTTCCGGGGCGGTGGCGTTGACCGGGCCCGTCACCTCGGGGTCGACGATCGCCCGCAGGTAGATGTCGGTGAGGTCGTCCAGCGAGATCCAGGACATCCACTGCTCTCCCGAACCGAGGCGGCCGCCGAGCCCGGAACGGGTGATGGCGGCCAGCGGCGGGAGCATCCCCCCGGAACCGGACAGCACGATGCCCGTGCGCACGTTCACCACCCGGGCCCCGGCGAGACGTGCGGGCTCGCAGTCGCGCTCCCAGTCGACGACGATGTCGGCGACCGGACCGGAGCCGGGAGCGGAGTCCTCGACGAGCCGCTCGTCGCCGCGGTCGGCGCCGTAGTAGCCGATCGCCGACGCGGACACGAGGGTGGTGGACCCGCCGCGGGCGGCGACGAGTTCGGCGAGACGACGGGTGGGGCCCACGCGACTGTCGCGGACGAGTTCGAGATGCCGGTCCGTGAAGCGCCCAGCGATGGGGGCACCGGCGAGATGGACCAGGACGTCGACGCCCTCGAGGAGGTCAGCGGCGGGATCGCCGGTGTCCCAGTGGCGCTCCCCCGGGCCACGGGCGTCGCCGCGGACGAGGCGGATGACCCGGTGTCCGGCGACCCCGAGCAGCGCGGTGAGGGCGGTGCCCACGAGACCGGAGGCGCCGGTGACGGCGACGGTCAGAGCGCGGTTGTCGTACCGGGCGAGGCTGTCGAGGTCGGCGGCCATCTGGCGGTACCGGTAGGCGAACACCGGCGAGAGCATCCGGCCGGGCACCCGGGCGTCGATCCTGTCGCCGAGCAGGGCGGTGCCGTCCGGACCGGCCGTCACCGTATGCGTGTGGACCCATCCGGTCGTCGCGGCGTACGGCTGGGACACGCAGCGGTCGACGAACCGCTCACCCTCGATGAAACCGGCGGGGTCGTGCTGCGCGAGCCAGCGGGGTCCGAAGCGGACTCCGAGAGGTCCCGGCAGCGCCGTACGCGGTTCGAGGACCGCCACGCCGTCCCGCAGTGAATCGGCCTCACTCACCGGTCGCAGCGGCATGAACGGGGGCGAGAGCCGGCGGAAGGCGCCGGGCGAGGCGAAGTAACGCCACGCCTCGTCGGGGGTGGCCGGAACCGTGCAGGTGAGATCGATGCTCATCGGGTGCTCATCACGGCAGGAGGCAGAGCGGGGTCACGTCGCCGCGGCCGCCCGCCATAGGAACGGTGAGGAAGGCGCATGACCACCAACCGCGGTCCTCGATCACATCGCGGACGGTGGACCACTGCTCGGCGTCGAGGACCGGCTCGCGACTGAGCACGAACCCGGACGACCGCGTGGGGTCGCCCACGATGGCCAGCGAGTAGTCGTCGGCCAGGTAGGTGATCCGGTAGTTGACGGGTCCGTTCTCGTCCTGGAACGGGACCATCGGGAAGTTGACCCGGAGCGAGGCGTTGGTGTCGGTGTCGCGGACCTTCGCCTCGCCCTCGATCACCGAGTCCGAGCTGATGGCCGAGCCGCACGAGTTGCGCACGGAGACCGTGCCGGGCGCGGTCACCGCGTACTCGGCCCTGGTGTCGTTGGTGCACTGCAGCGTGTAGGGCTGCGGGATGGCGGCGACCTGGAACCACTCTCCCTGGTACCGCTCGAGGTCGACGGAGTCGACCTGGGTGAGCTCGGGTCCGCCGAGGGAGCCCACGGCGACACCGTCGGGCAGGAGCTGCGAGGAGCCGCCGCCGAGGCGTCCGCCGTCGGTGACGTCCTGAGCGCTGGCCACGGGGGCGGTGCCCAGGCCCGCCGCGAGGAGCGGCGCGACGGCCAGGGCCGTCACCAGGCCTCGCAGGCGGGACCGGGACGGGCCGGAGCGGGGGCTGGTGCTGGTGCGGGCGGCGGTGCTGGTGCGGGCGGTGGTGCTCATGCGTGGATCTCCTCGGTCGTGGTGGGGCCGGCGCCGTGGTCGCCGGTGAGGCGGTCGGGGTCGTCGGACGCGGAACCTGCGGTGGCGCCGCGGCGGGTCTGTCCTCGCGGGTCACCCGGCCACCACACCTTGTCCCCCACGAGGGTGAACAGGGCGGGCACGACCAGGGTGCGCACGACGAAGGTGTCGAGCAGGACGCCGAGGGCGACGATCACGCCGACCTGGGTGAGCACGATCAGCGGAAGGACGCCGAGGACCACGAACACCGAGGCGAGCACGATGCCGGCGGAGGTGATGACGCCGCCCGTCAACGCGACGGCGCGGACCATCGCCTCCCTGGTGGCGTGGGTGGAGGCCTCCTGGCGGGCCCGGATGGTGAGGAAGATCGAGTAGTCCACGCCGAGGGCCACCAGGAACAGGAAGCTGTACAGCGGCACCGACACGTCCAGGCCGGGGAAGCCCAGGATCTGGGTGGTGACGAACGTGCCGAGCCCGAGAGCGGCGAGCGACGACAGCACGGTCGCCGCCATGACCAGCAGGGGCGCGACGACCGACCGCAGGACCAGAACCAGGACGACGAACACCACGAGCAGGATGAGCGGCGCGATCAGGGTGAGGTCCCGCAGGTTGCCCTGGGACGTGTCGACGGCCTCGGCCACCGACCCGCCCACCAGCGCCTCGGCACCGGGGACCGTGTCGACGGCCTCGCGGAGCGCGATCACGCTGTCCTCCGACCGGTCGGTCGCGGGCGCGGCGTCGAGGACCACGGTGACGCGGCTCCATCCCGTCCCGGACTCGCCGGCCGGGCGGGCGGACACGACACCCTCCACATCCCGGACCACCTCGGTGATCTCGCCCTCGGTGCCGGTGCGGGTGAGCACGGTGACCGGGTCGGTGACGCCGGCCGGGAAGTGCTCGGCGGCGGTCTCGAGCCCGGCGGCCGCCTCGGAGGGGGTACGGAACTGTTCGGTCTGGCTCAGGCCGATACGCGTACCGAACAGGCCGAGCGACAAAACGGCGAGGAGCAGGACGCAGGAGACGAGGACCGTCACGGGGCGCTTGACCACGCGCGCGGCGACGCGGCCCCAGACGCCCGGCGGGACGTCCTCGTCGAAGTCCCGCGGGGTCACGGGGGCGCCGTCGTCGGTTCGCGTGCCGGCAGGTCCCTCGTGCGGGCGCGGGATGAACGGCCAGAACAGGCCGCGGCCACACACGGCCAGGGCGGCGGGCAGCGCGACGAGCGCGTAGACCAGGGCGACGAGCAGGCCCACCGCCGCGGAGGCGCCGAGCGATCGGTAGTTGGGCAGGGCCGCCAGGAGCAGGGTGAGCAGGGCGAGCACGACCGTGACGTTGCTGGCGATGATGGCCGGGACCGCGCCCCGGTACGCGTCGCGGAGGGCGGTTCGACGATCCGAGGTCTTGCGGAGTTCCTCGCGGTAGCGGGACACCAGGAGCAGGGCGTAGTTGGTTCCGGCACCGAAGACGAGGACGGAGACGATGCCGGAGGTGGACCCGTCGACGGTGAAGTCGAGTGCTTCGCCGACCTTGGCGACGAGCAGCGCCGCGACGCGGTCGGCGACACCGATGATGATCAGCGGGACGAGCCACAGCACCGGTGAGCGGTAGGTGACGATGAGCAGTACCGCGACGACCAGGGCCGTGGCCGCCAGGAGTCGGAAGTCGGCGCCCTCGAACGCGGCGGCGGTGTCGGCGGCGAACCCCGGGCCGCCGGTGAGCTGGGCGCTGATGCCCTCGTCGAGACCGTCGGCGACGGCGTCCCTCATCTCCGACACCAGGTCGCTGGCCGCGCCCCCGGAGAGGAACTGGGCGTCGACCGGCACCAGCATGAGGGCGGCGGCGCCGTCCTCGGACGGGATGGGCCCCTCTGCGGGAGCACCGACGACCTCGGCCATGCGCTCGCCGGCGCCGACGGCCGCGGCGATGCCCTCGGGCCCCAGTTCGCCGCCGTCCTCGCGGGTCACCACGAGGACCGCGGGGACGGACTCGGACCCCGGGAACTCGCGCTGGATCTCGGAGACGAGGGCGGCCTCGGAGTCGTCCGGGAGCGTCTGTGGCCCCTGCGACGAGCCCTCCGAGGAGGCGAAGGCGAACACCGCGCCGCTCACGAGGAGCACGACCACGAGCATCAACCACGCGGAGAGCTTGCCCGTGACGACGCCGACCCACCCGTCGGCCGACCCCGACCGCCCCGTCGACCCTGACTTCTCTGCAGCCGAGCGCTCAGCTCTCATCGGTTCCCTTGTCTTCACACGTCGTATTCGGAGAGGAACGCCTCGAGGATGGTGGTGACCTCGTCGGGACGTTCCATGCTGGGCGAGTGCCCCGCACCGGGGATCTCGCGATAGCGCGAGCCCGCGATCAGCTCGGTGATCCGCCGGGACTTGTCCGGGGGCGTGGCCGCGTCCTCTGACCCCACCATGACCAGCGTCGGGGCGATGATGCGGATGGCCTCGTCCTCACACGGGTCACGGTCGGCGACGGAGTCGATGGCCTTGACCAGCCCCACGCGATCGGTGCGCTCGAGCTGGGTCATCCACTCCTGGACCCAGGGGGCGTCGAGATTGCCCTCGGCCAGCATGATCGGCGCCACCCGCGCACGCAGGGGCTTCATGCCGGCGACGCGGTACACCTTGGACAGCGTCTTGTACTTGCTGCGGTTGGCCGGCTCCTCCGCGGTGGCGGCGGTGTCCATGAGGGTCAGGGTGTGCACGATCTCCGGGTTGCGGGCGGCCAGGCGCATCCCCACGAACCCGCCCATGGACAGGCCCACGAAGTTCACCACCGGGATCTGCAGGTGCCGCAGGAGTTCGGACACGTCCACGGTCAGGGTGTCCATGTCGTAGCCACCCATGGCCCGCGGGGAGTTGCCCTGCCCGCGGAAGTCGATCGTCACGCACCGGTACTTGTCGCGCAGACGGGCGATCTGGTGCTGGAACATCCAGCCCGAGAACAGCAATCCGTGGGCGAAGAACACCACCGGGGCGTCCTGGCGTCCCGCGGGGGCGCCGGTGTCCGTGTAGGCGATCGTCGTGTGACCGCGCTGGAAGGTGGGCATCGTGGCGTTCTCCTGCCGTGCTCTCGCGGCCGCCTGGAACGGCCTCTACGGTCGTACGATACGACGCCCGCCCGGGCGCGAGGCGGCCTCGAGCCGATCCGACGTGCGGTCGGCCGACATCGTCACCTCAGGGTGACCAGTCGGCGCGGGTCGTCGGGCCCGGCCGCCCGCTCGAGGTGCTGGTGTTCGTTGACCGCGATACACGTCATCCCACCGCGACCCACCACGACCCGGGCGGTCCCGGTGTTCACCGTCACGCGCTGCAACCGGGTCCACAGCCCCACGACCCCCTCGGGGTCGGCGAGGAGGCCGGCGACCGCCAGGGAGATCGTGCCGGCGGAGGAGACGACGACGGTCGTCCGGCCGGTCCCGGACCTGGCGGCGGCGTCCGCCAGGGCGTCGTCGGCGTCACGCCGGTACTCGGCGAACGCCTCGAGGCCCGCCCAGTGCCCGAGGGCGGCGTCGAGTTGACGCTGGAACGCCTGCTTGGCCTCGTCGGAGGCACCGGCGGAGTCGAGGGTCCCGTGCTCGGTGGTCAGGCCGGCCACGCGGGCGGCCTCCAGTACCGCGTCGGCGTCGTACTCGGCCCAGCGCTCGTCGACCTCCACGGCGACGTCCTCGGCGGCGTCCCGGTCGTGGTGGGCGCGCAGGCCGGCGAGCAGGCCCTCCGCCGTCTCGCGCTGTCGGCGCAGGCCACCGTGGATGATCACGTCGGGCCGCAGCCCGCGGCCGGCCATGTCCTCGCCGGCCAGGCGCGCCTGCAGGTGACCGGTCTCCGACAACCGGTCGTAGTCGCCGCTGCCGAACGAGGCCTGCCCGTGGCGGACGAGGTGGATGGACCCCATCAGCGCCCACCACCCGTCGTGCCGGTGGGTCGCCCGCCGATCACGGGGAGATCGCCGATCACCGGCAGGCCTCCGAGCAGACCCGTCACCTTGCCCCGGACGTCGTGGACGCCCCCGGCGAGCAACGGGAGCACGACCCGCGGGACGCCGAGCAGTTCCGGGACCACGTCCCGCGGGGAGACCCTGGTCGGTGTGAGGCGACCGTCGCCCGTGCGGATGATGCGCAGGCACCGCTGCTCGAGGAACGCCACTCCGGGTCGGAAGGCGCGGAACGCCGGGTTGGTGGTCTGCCCGTGGAAGTAGCGGTGGTTGATCTGCTGGGCGATCACGGCCAGGCGGAACAGACCGAACACCTCGTAGAAGCGCCACTGCTCCGCGGTGATGTCCAGTCCGGCCCGGCGGGCGTACCGCTCGACGACCTGCTTGCGGGTGAGCATCCCGGGCGCGTGGGTGGGCTGGCGGCGGAACGCCTTGAACAGCGGGCCGTCGTCGTCTTGCACCCAGTAGGCCAGTGCGCCGCCGAGGTCCATGAGCGGGTCGCCGACGGTGGCCATCTCCCAGTCCAGGACGCCGATGACGTGGGTGACGTCGTCCGGGTCCAGCACGAGGTTGTCGAAGCGGAAGTCGTTGTGCACCAGGCAGTGGCCCACGTCGTCGGGCTGGTTGGCGTGCAGCCACTTCATCACCGGCGCGAAGTCGGGCACGTCCGGGGTGCGGGCGCGACGGTAGCGGGCGGACCAGCCCTCGACCTGGCGGCGCACGTATCCCTCGCCGCGGTCGAGGTCGCCCAGGCCCGCGGCCCCGACGTCCACCGAGTGGAGGTCGGCGAGCGCGTCGACGGCCGCCTCGGCGAGATGCCGGGTGGTGACCCGGTCCATGAGCAGTTCGCGGGGCAGCTCCTTGCGCAGGATGGTGCCCTCCATCCGCTCCATCACGTAGAAGTCCGAGCCGATCACCGAGTGGTCGCCGCAGAACCCCACCATGCGCGGCACCAGCGGGTACACCGGTCGCAGCGCCGACTGGACGCGGTGTTCGCGCTTCATGTCGTGGGCACCGCGGGCCTTCGTCCCGGCCGGCGGGCGGCGCAGGACCAGGTCCGCGCCCGGGTAGCGCAGCAGGTAGGTGAGGTTGGACGCGCCACCGGTGTACTGCCGGACCTCGGGGATGACCGGCTCGTCGTCGTCGCCCAGATTCACCCCCGCCAGCACGGTCGGGTCGTCGGGCGCGATCGACCGCAACCACGCGGCCACGGCCTCGACGTCGAACGCGTCCTCGCGGCGCACCGCGTCGGTTCCCGGGACGCGGCGCCGCAGGGCGGCGTCGCGGTCGGGCGTGCCGTCGCGGGCGGTCATCGGGTCGCTCCGGTCTTCTCGGTGCCACCGGTGGTGGCGGCGTCGCGGTAGGGCGCGAGCAGGGCCCGGGCGACGACGCCGAGGTGGACCTCGTCGGGGCCGTCGGCCAGTCGCAGCGACCGCGCGGTGGCGTACGCCCCGGCCAGGGGGAAGTCGTCGCTCATGCCGCCGCCACCGTGGAGCTGCAGGGCCATGTCGATCACCTGCTGCGCCATCTTCGGAACGGCGGCCTTGATGGCGCTGACCTCCACGGCGGCCTGTCCCTCGGTGTCGAGCTTCCAGGCGGCGTGCTGGACCAGCAGGCGCGCCTGGTCGATCGCGATGCGCGCCTCGGCGAGACGCTCACGGTTGCCGCCGAGGTTGACGATGGGTTTGCCGAAGGCCACGCGACCCGAGGCACGGCGGCAGGCCAGGTCCAGGGCCATCTCGGACAGGCCGATCAACCGCATGCAGTGGTGGACGCGGCCGGGCCCGAGGCGGCCCTGCGCGATCTCCGCGGCCTTGCCCGGACCGGCGATGATGCTGGACACCGGCAGTCGCACGCCGTCCAGGGTCACCTCGCCGTGGCCGAGCGGTTCGTCGTAGACCCCCTGGGCGGTGAGCATGCGCTCGACGCGGACCCCGGGGGCGTCCATCGGCACCAGGACCATCGAGTGGCGCAGGTAGCGGTGCGCGTCCGGATCGGACACGCCCATGAAGATGCCCACCTTGCAGTCCGGGTGGCCGACGCCCGTGGACCACCACTTCCGGCCGTCGAGGACGACCTCGTCACCCTCGATACGGGCGGTGGCGGCCATGTTCGAGGCGTCCGAGGAGGCCACATCCGGCTCGGTCATGAGGAAGGCGCTGCGGATCTTCCCGTCCAGTAGCGGGTCCAGCCACCGGTCCTTCTGCTCCTGGGAGCCGTACTTGAGCAGGACCTCCATGTTCCCGGTGTCCGGGGCGTTGCAGTTGAACACAAGCGGGGCGAGGAACGAGCGGCCCATCTCCTCGGCGACCGGCGCGTAGTCGGTGTTGCTCAGGCCCGTGCCGCCGTGGGTGCCGTAGCGCTCGGCGTAGGGCCCCTCGTGTCCGGCCGGGAGGAAGAGGTTCCACAGTCCCTGCTCGCGGGCGCGGGCCTGGAGCTCCGGGACCCGCGGATCGACCGCCCACGGATCCTCCCCTGCCAGCCGGCGCCGGGCGATGTCGGCGTGGATCTCCGGCTCCACCGGGGCGATGTGGGTGTCGATGAACTCGCGGACGGCTGCGGTGAGATCAGCGGCGCGGGGCGAGGAGGAGAAGTCCATGGGTTCATCGTGGCACAGCCCGACGAACGGGTCCCGGCTCCGCGGCGTCTCCACGTGCGGGCCGGGGCCGGGGGTCGCTGTGACGACCCACCGGCCGGGCGGGCCGGGGCCGGGGGTCGCGCGCGGGCCCGCCGACGGGTGACCCACAATGGCGAGACGGAGACCCCCTCCGCGACCCGCCCGGCCGGTGGGTCGTCACAGCGAGAGCGAGACGCCCGACGATGCTGCCGGACACCGAGGGTTGGTTCCGACGCCGGAGCCTGACCGCCCGGGACTTCGACGCCGCCGGGGTGGCCGCGGCGAAGGCCGGCCGACGCCTGTCGGTGGTCCTGCCCGCCCGCGACGAGGAGGCCACGGTCGGCGCCATCGTCACCGCGCTGCGCGAGCACCTGGTGGAGGCGGTGCCGCTGCTCGACGAGATCGTCGTGATCGACTCCGACTCCACCGACGACACCGCGCGGGTCGCCCGCGCCGCCGGCGCCGTGGTCCACGCGCAGTCCGAGATCCTGCCGGAGTGGGGGTCGGTCCCGGGCAAGGGCGAGGCGTTGTGGAAGTCCCTCGCGGTGACGACCGGGGACGTGGTGGCGTTCATCGACGCCGACCTGCGCGACTTCGACCCGACCTTCGCCGTGGGATTGCTGGCCCCGCTGGTCCTGGATCCGTCACTCGGCTTCGTCAAGGGGTGCTACGACCGACCGCTCGCGGACGGCGTCACGGTGGCGCCCTCGGGCGGCGGTCGGGTGACCGAACTCGTGGCCCGGCCACTCATCGACGCCTGGTGGCCGGAGCTGGCGGGGTTCGTCCAGCCACTGGCCGGGGAGTACGCGGCCACCCGGGAGGTCCTCGAACGGATCCCGTTCGCGCGGGGCTACGGCGTCGAGCTCGCGCTCCTGGTGGACGTGTGGGAGTTGGTGGGGCTCGACGCGATGGCGCAGGTGGACCTGGGCATCCGGCGGCACCGCAACTCCCCCGACGACTCGTTGGCCCGGATGGCCGCGCAGATCCAGCTCACCGCGCTGGACCGGCTGGTCCGCGGTGGCCGCGTCACCACGACGGTGCGACCGGATCAGCGGCTCACCACGTTCACCCGGTCGCCGGCGGGGGCCTACTCGCCCACCACCACGCGCATCGAGACCGGCGACAGGCCCCCGATGTGCGAGGTGAGGGTTCAGCCGCGGGCGGGCTCCTGATCCTCGGGGCTGCGGGCATCCGGCTCCTGCCGCGCCCGCGCGCGGCGCCGGTCGCGTAGCACCCACACCGCGAGGCCGACGGCGACCAGGGCGAGTGCCGCGACGACGAACCACAGGTCGTCGATCCCGGCGACCCGGCGCTCGATGGCGGCCTGCAGGTCGAACTGGGCGTCCACGCCCATCACCGAGCCGAGGGCCGCGGTGCCGTCGGTGAGGATGAACAGCAGTCCCACCGCGATGAACAGCACCCCGGCGATGAGTGAGGTGGTGTGCGTGCGGACGGGCCCCAGGGTGACGTCGCGACCGCGGATCCATCGCCGACGCGACACGCCCAGCCGGTCCCACGCCAGGGCGAGCACCGCGAGCGGGACGACCATGCCGACCGCGTAGGCGCCCATGACGGCCGCACCGTAGGCGGGCGAACCCCCGGCCATCGCCAGGGTGAGGACACCGCCGAGCAGCGGGCCCGAGCAGAATCCGGCGAACCCGTAGAGGGCGCCCAGCGCGAGGACGGCCACGGGGCCGCTGCCGGTGACGCGGGACGAGGCGTCCGAGAGTCCGGGGAGCCGGAAGCCGCCCCCGATCGCGGTGTAGACACCCAGGGCGACGACGACGAGGCCACCGATCAGCGTCACGGTCCCGCGGTGGACGGTGAACAGCGAACCGATGGCCCCGACCCCCGCCCCGAGCGGGACCAGGACGATGGCGAGGCCGAGCAGGAACAGCCCGGTCCGGGCGAGGAGCACCCGGCGGGTGCCGAAGGCGTAGGCGAAGAAGGCGGGCAGCAGCAGGGCCGAGCACGGGCTGAGGATGCTCAGGACGCCGCCGAGGAATCCGCCGATCAGTCCGATCTGTTCGGTCATCGGGCCCACGTCACCCGTCGAGTGAGCTGTCGATGACGTTGCGGAACGTCTCCGTGGAGCGGGCGCCGATGATGCCCGTTCCGTTGATGAGGAACGTCGGGGTCGAGGTGGCACCGAGTGCGGTGGCCGCCTCGTAGTCGGCCCGGATCGCCTCGTCGTACCGGTCGCTGGTCATGTCCTCGCGGAAGCGCTCGATGTCGGCGACGCCGGCCTCGCGGGCGTACCCGACCAACTTCTCCTCGCCGAGGTCCGGATGACCGCGGTCGGGGGAGTCGGCGAAGACCACCTCGGTGAACTCCCAGAACCGGCCCTGGTCGGCGGCGGCGCGGCCGGCTCGCGCGGCGGCCATCGACTGCTCGCCGAAGATCGGCAGGTCCCGCCATTCGATCCGCAGCTCGCCGCTGCCGACGTATTCCTCGACCAGGGCGGGCTCCACCTCGCGGGAGAACTTGGCGCAGAACGGGCAGCGGAAATCGGTGTACATGGTCATCACGACCGGCGCGTCGACGGGCCCCATGGCCATCGGGTCGCCCTCCTCGAAGCGCGCGATGCCCTCCATGGACTCCGGGCCGGGAGCCTGTTCCGGGCTGGTCTGCCGATCGTCGGACACCTCCGACGTCCCCGCGGCGGACCCGTCGGCGGACGGTTCGCCCCCGCCCACCTCGCGGGCGAGGAGGATCGCCACGAGGGCGAGGAGTACGGCCACCACGAGGGACAACGCGATGACCGGGACGCTCGGACGACGGGGCACTTCGGGGCTCCTGCGGGTGCGATCGGGGATGGGACCGACCCGCGAGCGGGCCACTTCCTACTACGTTTCATAGTAGTTCGCGGCGGTGGCGCGATGTCAACCCGCCAGCGCGGAGCACATCCCCAGCACGAGCGTCGTCGCCGCGGCCGCGGAGATCGCCGCCGGGGAGACCGCGTGCACGAGCGCCAGCGCGAGACCGGGCCCCGTCCCCCGGGGTCCGGCCGGACCCGAGGACAGGACGGCCACCCGGCCGGCCGGGGCACCGAGCTCGCCGAGGGCACCGCGCACGGCCGCCGCACCACCGGCACCGAGCGCGGCCCGCCGGTCCGCGGCCAGCTCGGCGAGGACGGACACCTCCGCTGCTGCTCGCCGCAGCAGGGGCACCGGCGAGAACACCGTGCGCAGTGCCGCCGCCGACGTCACCGCGACGTGGTGACGCCCCCGCAGATGCGCGATCTCGTGGTCGAGCACGGCCCGCCGGCGCTCCTCGCCGAGATCCCACAGGGCGGTGGAGGCCACCACCGTCCCGCCGGGCGAGGCCGACCCGCGTCGCCCCACGCCCGGGAACCCGCGCGTCGCCGCCCCCGGCAGTGCGTAGGCGACGGGTTCGTCGTCGGCGATCCACCACACCCGTACCCCGTCGACGTGGTCGGTGGCCTCGACCAGTGACCGCAGCGACCGGGCGTGCGCCCGCGCCGAGCGCCGGGCCCGGGACATCGCCGCCACGACCACCGCGACCGCGGACACCGCCGCCACCACGGCCACCGCGACGACCACGCCACGGACGGCGGCCGGCCACACGCCGCTCGCCGCCGGATCGAACATCGTCGCGCACGCCGTGGCGGCGGTGGCGGCGGGCGCGAACCCCCTCAGCGGCTGCACGTGCATCACCACCGGGGCGGCGACGAGCAGGGTCACGAAGACGACGCCGGTGCCGATCCAGGCGCCCAGCGCGACGCCCGGCCGCGCCGCCGCGTCCACGGCGCGACGCAGGTAGGCAGGGCCGGCGGCGCCGACGACCAGCGCCGCGAGCAGCATCCCGATGCCCATCAGGTGTCCCCGCCGCCGCGGAGGCGCGCGGTGATCCTGCGGAGCACTCCCGCCTCCTCCGGGGCCAGGTCTCCACCCTCCCTCGAGACGAAGTGCAGGAGGAGCTTCTCCGCGTCGCCACTCGACCGGAGCAGCTCCCCCAGGGCGTCGGCGCCGAAGTCCTCGCGGCTGCGCGCGGGCCGGTACCGGTACCCGCGTCCGACCTTCTCGCGCGTCACCGCCCCTTTGTCGTACAGGTGCGCCAGGACGGTCATCACGGTCGTGTAGGCCAGTGGCCGCCGGTCCGCGAGCCGATCCGAGACCTCGCGGACGGACAGGTCGTCGCTGTCACCCGCGCACTCGTCCCACAGCACTTCGAGGACGGCGGTCTCGAGCTCACCGAGACCGGGCAGCGAATGCACCACGACAGCGCTCCTCCCGATCGATCTACCAGGGCCGGTGGCGGATACCCCGCCGGTATGCTGACCATGGTGGCATGACCCACTCGTCCGGCGCGTCGGCCGCCCCCCGGAACGCGCCCGCTCCCGAGACCGCCCCTTCCGAGGCCGCGTCGTCCGGGATCGCGTCGTCCGAAATCACGTCGACCCCGGCGGTGTTCGCCCCCGCCCGCGCCGCCCTGGCGGCGCTCGGGACCTTCCTGCTGATCGGCATCCCCACCGACATCCTGCCCAACCCGGTGTTCGGCCGCGAGATCCCCGTCCGCTGGTGGGAGTACCCGGTGCTCGCCGCCACCGTACTGCTCACCGCCGCCTGGTTCGGCATCCGGTCCGCGCGGGAGGCCGGCGTCGGCAGCGCAACCGGGCACCCCGCCGGAGCCGAGCCGTCCGAACGCCCTGCGCTGGTCACCGTGGGCGTGGCGACCGCCTGGTTCGCGGTGGCGTGCCCCGTCTGCAACAAGATCGTGCTGATCCTGCTCGGCACCACCGGCGCGCTCGGGGTGTGGGCCCCGCTGCAACCGTGGCTCGCGGCCCTGTCGCTGGCACTCCTGGCCGGCGCCGTGATCTACCGGTGGCGGGCCCGCCCCTGCGCCGATGGCGGGTGCGCGTCCGGCGCCTGCGCGGTGCCGCCCACCGGGAGCGGGGACCGCGCTACCGACGCCGGGCGGACCCGCTGAGCATCGGCGTCAACGGCACCACCGGCGGGAACGGACGGGCCTGCAGGCCGGAGACGTCGAAGCCCGCCTCCGCGACGTGCCGGGCGGTGTCGCGGTTCGGGTGACACCCGCCTCCGAGTCGGCTCCACACGGGTTCGATCCGGTCGGCGACGCGACCCAGTCGACCGTCCGCCCGGACGTGCTCGAGCAGACGCAGCTCGCCGTGCGGGGCGAGCACCCGCCGGGCCTCGGCCAGGGCGGCCGGGACGTCGGGGACGGTGCACAGGACGAGCCCGAACACCACGGCGTCGGCCTCACCGTCGGCGAGCGGGAGCGCCTCCGCCACCGTGTCCACCACCTCGACGTCGACCGCCGCCCGCTGTGCGTGCCGGCGGGCGTACGCGCGCAGGTGCGGGTCCGGTTCGACCGCCACCACCCGGGTGACCTCCGGCGGGTAGTGCTCGAAGGTCACCCCGCTGCCGGCACCGACCTCCACCACCGTGCCCGACAGGCCGTCGACCAGACGACGTCGCGACTGGGCCAGGCCGATCCGCTCCAGCACCGGGCTGGCCACCACCCATACGCGGGCGAAGAGTGAGGCATCCTTCCGTTCGCGAGACCTATTCATGCGAAGATACGGTACCGGGTATCCGCCGGCCCCGGGGCCGGTCCAGCGATTGCCACCGACACAGCTATTCCCACCGACACAGCTATTCTCACCGACACAGGGAGGTCCGCCGCGATGCGCACGACGACCGGACTACCGGACTGGGACACGGTCCTGGC
Organism: Dietzia sp. KRD202; assembly: GCF_017168155.1. NCBI lineage: Bacteria > Bacillati > Actinomycetota > Actinomycetes > Mycobacteriales > Dietziaceae > Dietzia > Dietzia sp. KRD202. The sequence continues at coordinate 30,804 of NZ_JABFAN010000009.1, forward strand.
CGTGGTCGCCCACCCCGACGACGAGTCCTTCGGCCTCGGCGCGATCCTCTCGACCCTCGCAGCCGCGGGCGCGCGGGTCCACGTCCTCTGCCTGACCCGGGGCGAGGCCTCGACCCTCCACGGGGCGCGTGGAGAGGAGATCGAGGGAGACCTGTCGGTGATCCGCGAGCGCGAACTACGGGCCGCCGCCGACGCGCTCGACGCCCGCGGGGTCACCCTCCTGGACCTCCCCGACGGTGGACTGACGGCGCTCGGTGCGGACGCGATCGACGACGCGGTCGAGCGGGAGATCGAGGCGGTGCGGCCGGACGGGCTGGTCGCCTTCGACTCCACCGGCATCAGCGGCCACCCCGACCACGTGGCCGCCACCGCGGCGGCCGTCCGCGCGGGCGAGCGCCACGACCTGGGGGTGCTGGCGTGGGTCCTCCCCGACGCCATCTGCGCCACGCTGGCGGGCGAGGGGTACGCGGGATTCCTCGGGCGCCCGGCCGACGAGATCGACCTGGCCCTGACCGTCGACCGTGCCGCGCAGCTGGCCGCGGTGGAATGTCACCCCAGCCAGGCCGTCCCGGGCAGCGTGCTGTGGAGGAGACTGGAACTGCAGGGGGACACCGAACACCTCCGGTGGCTCCGCCACCCCTGAGAACCGTGCCTGACAGCCGAGCCTGGCAGCCGTGCCTGGCAACCGAGCCTGACAACCGTGCCCGAACCGAAAGGACCACCGCCCGTGGACGCCTCCGCATGGAACGCCCGCTACCTCGCGCAGCCCGATGCGTGGGGCACGACCCCCGCCGCCCGGATCGTCGCCGAGGTGACGGCCGCCGAGGACACCGGGCTGGACGTGGGCACCGCCGTCGACCTGGCCTGCGGTGACGGTCGGCACGCGCGGTGGCTCGCCGCGCACGGCTGGCAGGTGCAGGCGGTCGACTTCTCCGAGGTCGCCATCGAGCAGGCCCGCGCCAAGGACTCCGACGACGGACGCAGCGGCAGCGTCGACTGGGTCGTCGGCGACGCCACCACCTGGGCCCCGTCCGAGGCCGTCGACCTCGTCGTCGTCGGGTTCCTCCACCTCGACCTCCCCGCACTGACCGCCGTGCTGCGCAGCGCCGGAACCTGGCTCCGCCCCGGCGGCCGCCTGGTCTACCTCGGCCACGCCGCCGAGAACCTCCGCCGCGGCGTCGGCGGCCCGCAGGACCCCACCGTGCTCCCCGACATCGCTGACCTCGCGCGCGGCGCCGAGGGCCTCGAGGTGGTCTCGCTGCGGCACGACCTGCGCCCCGCCGGCAAAGCCACCGCCGTCGACGTGCTCCTGCACGCCCGGACCTGGGGCGGGGCGTGACCCGCACCGGCGACGCCACGCACACCGCACCGGAGGCGGGCCGGACGACGGCGCAGCGACGGATCCTCACCGTCCTCGTCCTGGCCCAGCTGCTCGCCGGGGCCGGACTCGCCGCGGGCATCACCGTGGGCGCGCTGCTCGCCGAGGACCTGCTCGGTGGCCCCGGCCTGTCCGGGCTGCCGTCGGCGCTGTTCACCGGAGGCTCCGCCCTCGCCGCGATCGCGGTCGGCAAACTCTCCCAGGCCCGCGGCCGCCGCCCGGGCCTGGCCGCCGGATTCGCGGTCGGCGCACTCGGCGCGGTCGGCATCGTCGCGGCCACCGCCCTCGAGTCGCTGCCGCTGCTGTTCCTGTCGTTCGTCATCTACGGCTCCGGCACGGCCACCAACCTGCAGGCCCGCTACGCCGGCGCCGACCTCGCCACCGACGCCACCCGCGCCCGCTCCCTGTCCTACGTCCTGCTCGGCACGACCGCCGGCGCCGTCGCCGGGCCCAACCTCGTGGGGCCTACCGGCGTCGTCGCCGAGGCGCTCGGCCTGGCCCCGCTCGCGGGACCGTTCCTGCTCGCCGCCGCGGCGTACGGTGGCGCGGCACTCGTCATCTCCCTGCTGCTGCGGCCCGATCCCCTGCTCGAGGCGCGCAGGATGGAGATCGCGGCGGCGGAGGCGGGGCTCACCTCGTCGTCGTCATCGTCGTCGTCACTGTTGTCGTCGGCGCCGTCGTCGTCCCCCTCCCCCGCCGCGGACGCCGCCGCCACCGCCGCCGACTCCGAACGGCACGCCGTGGCACCGGTGCCGACCCGCATCTGGACGGCCGATGTCATCACCGGTGTCGTGGTGATGGCACTGACCCAGTTCGTCATGGTCGGGCTCATGACCATGACCCCCGTGCACATGCGCGCCCACGACCACACCGTGACCGTGGTGGGCGTCGTGATCTCACTGCACGTCGCCGCGATGTTCCTGCCCGCGCCCCTGTCCGGGCTGCTCGTGGACAAGTTCGGCACCCGCGCCGTGGCGGTGTCCGCGGGCCTCGTGCTGTTGGCCTCCGGCGGGCTCGCCGCTATGGCCCCGCCGCAGTCGACGGCGCTCGTCGCGCTGGCGTTGATCCTGCTGGGGCTGGGCTGGAGCCTGGGCCTGGTCGCCGGCACGACCGTTCTCACGACGTCCGTCCCGACCACCGTGCGCGCCAGCGTCCAGGGGCAGGCCGATGTGGCCGTGGCGCTGTCCGGCGCGGCCGGCGGTCTGCTGTCCGGCCTGGTGTTCGCGTGGATCGACTTCCGCGGGCTGGGCTTCACGCTCGCCGCCCTGTCGCTCGTCGTGGTGGCGGCCGTACGCCCGCGGGGACCAGCTCGGCGTCACCGTGGTGTCGCAGCGCCGCCCACGACGCCTGGTCGGGGCCCTCTCCGGGTTGTTCACTCATTCCCGGTGCTGGAAGGGGTTCATCGTGCCGGGGTCCACGTTGGGCCCGGCGGGGGGGGCTGACACCAGGACAGGCCGTGGTCAGCCGACCGGCAGCTGCTCCCGCCGCTGCCCGGCGGGACCGGCGGCGTCCGCGCGTTCGGCCAGATCCACGCGCCACCACACCAGGAAACCCCAGATCACAAACGCGCCGTACACCAGGTACAGCGCCGCCGACGGGTAGTAGCCGGCCTTGAGCAGCAGCGGCACCCCCACGATGTCGACGCCGATCCACAGCAGCCAGAACTCGGTCCACCCGCGGGCCATGCCGTAGGTCGCGAGGATCGACCCGGTGAAGATCCACGCGTCGGCCCACGGCCCCCACGAGCCGAGCTGGGCGAAGATCCAGCCGAACACCAGGGTGCCGGTCACCATCCCGATGACGAGACCGGCCCGCTGCCGGCCGGTCGCCCAGTGCGGGTGGACGGCCACCGCGCCGGCGGCCGAGCCTCCGGGCATCGCGGCGCTCGCACGCCTGGACTGCGACCACCGCCACCAGCCGTAGACGCCCACCGCCAGGAACATGACCTGCCGGCCGGCCTGACCGTAAAGGTCCACGTCCTGCGGGGTGTGGAAGACGCCGCCGAGGAAGACGGTCAGAAGGGTGAGATTGCCGACGATTCCGACCGGCCACGCCCACACCACCCGACGCATACCGCCGATGGCGGCCGCCAGGCCGAAGACGTTGCCGACGATCTCGCGCCACAGGATCGGAACGCCACCGATCATCAACTGCGCGTCGAGGAATTCCACGAGAAGGCTCATCGTGTGCCCCTTTCACGGGCTCTACACAGACGGCCCAGGGCTTGTGACACGACGCCCGCCCGGCCACGGTCGTCGTCGACCGGGACCGCGTCGGGTGACGCGGGGTTCTCTTCCATCCGGACTATGACCGTCGGCCCCGGGATCACACCGGGTCTGCTGACCCCCGCGTACGTGGAGTGGCCGGACCGGGAGTCCAACCGCACCGCGGGTGCGGGGCGCTCGCGGGCTCGCCGCCGGCCATGGGGCCGGTGACATCACCGCCGGTGGGGAGTTTCACCCCGCCCTGAGAACGTGTTCCCGTTCTACCCCTGACCGTGGCCGCGCCGCAAGCCGAGGCGGCGGCGGGTCGGCGGGCGCGGAGGCCGGCGGGGCTGCTGTCGCGGGCGGCGGCGGGCGTCAGCCGAGGGTGAGCTGCCCGCCGGACTCCGTCACCGGGATCGCGTCGAGCGGGCGCGGGGCCGGGGGCAGGGTGTTGCGGCCGTCGGTGGCGTCGTACTCGGCGCCGTGGAGCGGGCACCGCAGCGTCATGCCCTCGATCACCTGGACCACCCCGCCCTGGTGGGTGCAGCGGGCCGAGTAGGCGACGAACTCGCCCTCGACGGGCTGCGCGACGATCACCGTGGCCTCGCCGGCCCTGAACTGCTTGGCCGTGCCCGGCGGGACCTCGGCGGCGGGGATGGTGGTCGCGGGGACCGTGGTGGTCTGCTGCACCGTCGACGGGGGCTGCGCGGGCTCGGTCATGCCGCAGGCCGAGGCGATGCCCGGCAGCAGGATGATCCCGGGCAGGGCGGCCAGCACCGCGCGGCGCTGGGTGCACGGCCCGACGGCGGCGGCTCCACCGGTCGAGGCGGACGTGGCGGCGAGGGGCTCGGTCATGCCGCCCATGGTATCGGTCGGCGCCACCCGTCCTGCGTGTGCCGAACACCGTGGGCCGAACACCGTGGGCCGAACACCTAGGCTGCCCGTATGACGGTCCGCAGACTCCGACCCCACGCCACGACGATCTTCTCCGAGGTCTCGCAGCTGGCCACGCGGTTCGACGCCATCAACCTGGGCCAGGGCTTCCCCGACACGGACGGACCGGAGTCGATGATCGAGGCGGCCGCACGCGCCATGCGGGAGGGCCACAACCAGTACCCGCCGGGCATCGGCACCCCGGAACTGCGCCGGGCCGCCGCCGACCACGAGACCGCCCACACCGGACTGGTGCACGACCCGGACACCGAGGTGCTGGTGACGGTCGGCGCGACCGAGGCGATCGCCGCCGCGGTGGTGGGCCTGGTGGAGTACGACGACGAGGTGGTCGTGATCGAACCGTATTACGACTCCTACGCAGCCACGGTGGCGATGGCCGGCGCCACCCGTCGCGCCGCGAGGATGGTCCGCACGGGCGGCGAAATCCGACTCGACGTGGACTCGTTGCGGGACGCGTTCTCCCCGCGGACGCGGGCCGTGCTGGTGAACTCGCCCCACAATCCCACCGGGGCCGTCCTGCCGCGCGAGGACCTCGAACAGATCGCCGCGCTGTGCCACGAGTTCGACGCGATCGCCATCTCCGACGAGGTGTACGCCCACCTCACCTACGACGGGGTGGAGCACGTGTCGATTGCGACGCTGCCCGGGATGGCCGAGCGGACCCTGCGCATCTCGAGCGCCGGCAAGCTGCTCAACTGCACCGGGTGGAAGATCGGATGGCTCACCGGGCCGGCGGACCTCGTGGCGGGGGCCCGCACCGCGCGGCAGTACATGAGCTTCACCGTCGCCTCGCCCCTGCAACTGGGCGTCGCGCACGCCCTGCGTCACGAGCAGAGATGGATCGCGACGCTGCGGCAGGACATGCAGGCTCGGCGGGACCAGTTGGTGGACACGCTCTCGGGTGTCGGGTTCGACCTCGTCGTCGCACAGGGCACGTACTTCCTCACCGCGGACCCGCGCCCACTCGGGGTGACCGACGCGGCGGCCTGGTGCCTGGAGTTACCGGAGCGGATCGGCGTGGCGGCGGTGCCGTTCGCCCCGTTCACCGACGCCTTCTCGGCGGAGTGGTCCCACCTGGTGCGGTTCGCGTTCTGCAAACGGCCCGAGGTGCTCGACGAGGCGGGGCGACGGTTGCGAGCCCTTCGGGGGTAGTGGGTCCGCCACCGTCACCAATCTTTCGGACTGCGGTCCGTAATCGCGCCGACCGCGGGGCGACGTGCTCTACGGTGGGCACGTGACGCGCCACCCGGTGCGGACCACCGTCGTCGGAAAGGCCCCGCGTGTCCCACTACCGCAGCAACCCACGTGACCTGGAGTTCGTCCTGTTCGACGTGTTCGGTCTCGACGAGATCCTCGAGCGCGACGACGCCACCGAACTCGACGGCGACACGGTCCGCACCATGCTCCGGGAAGCCGCCGCGCTCGCCGAGGGACCGGTCGCCGCGTCGTTCACCACCGCCGACCGCAACCCGCCCACCTTCGACCCCGAGACCCACGAGGTCACCCTCCACCCCGACTACGTGGCCTCCGTCCGCGCCTGGCAGGACGCCGGCTGGGGCCTCGTCGGCGTGGACCCGGCCGTCGGGGGCGTGGCCGCACCGCGCCTGGTCACCTGGGCGATCAGCGAGTTCCTCGTGGGCGCCAACCCGTCGATCTTCATGTACCTGTCCGGTCCGCTGTTCGCCGGGATCATGCACTCGATCGGCAACGAGCAGCAGAAGACGTGGGCCACCAAGATCATCGAGCGCAACCACGGGTCGTCCATGATGCTCACCGAGGCCGAGGTCGGCTCCGACGTGGGCGCCGTGCGCACCAAGGCGATCGAGCAGCCCGACGGCACCTGGCACATCGAGGGCACCAAGCGGTTCATCACCGGCGCCGACACCGGCGACCTGTTCGAGAACATCTGGCACCAGGTGCTCGCCCGACCCGAGGGCGCCGGCCCCGGCACCAAGGGCCTGAGCTACTTCCTCGTGCCCAAGTACATGCCGGACCCGGAGACCGCCGCGCCGGGCGAGCGCAACGGCGTCTACGTCACCGGCATCGAGAAGAAGATGGGCCTGGCCGCCTCCGCGACCTGCGAGGTGGCTTTCGGCGCGCACGGCCGACCCGCCGTGGGGTTCCTGGCCGGTGACGTCCACCTGGGCATCAAGCAGATGTTCAAGACCATCGAGGCCGCCCGGATGATGGTCGGCACCAAGGCCATCTCCACCCTCTCCACGGGCTATCTGAACGCTCTCGAGTTCGCGCGCGAGCGGGTCCAGGGCAACGACATGGCCGACGCCGGCAACCCGGACGCCACGAAGGTCACCGTCATCCACCACCCGGACGTGCGCCGGTCGCTGCTCACGCAGAAGGCGTACGCCGAGGGGCTGCGCGCGGTGTACCTCTACGCCGCCGCCCACCAGGACATCGTGTCCGCCGAGGTCGTCTCCGGCGCCGGGCCCGAGCTCGCGCACACGGTCAACGACCTGCTCCTGCCCATCGTCAAGGGGGTGGGCTCCGAGCGGTCCTACCAGTGCCTCGCCGAGTCACTGCAGTGCTTCGGCGGTTCCGGGTACCTCAAGGACCACCCCGTCGAGCAGTACCTCCGCGACGCGAAGATCGACTCCCTCTACGAGGGCACCACCGCGATCCAGGCGCAGGATTTCTTCTTCCGCAAGATCATCCGCGACGGCGGGACCGCACTGGGCCACGTCGCGGCGCAGATCCACCGCACCGTGGACGAGGCAGGAGCCGCCGAGGCCGGTCCCGCCGAGCTCGAGACCGCGCGCGCCGGGGTGGCCGGCGCCCTGGCCGACGTCGAGTCGATGGTCGGCACCCTCACGGAGCACCTCATGGGCGCCCAGGAGGATCCCGAGAAGCTCTACCTCATCGGGCTCGGAGCGGTCCCGCTGCTCATGGCCGTCGGCGACCTCATGGTGGGATGGATGCTCCTGCGCGAGGCGGGCGTGGCGCTGGACCGGCTGCCGGAGGCGACCGGCGACGACCACGACTTCTACACCGGCAAGGTGACGGTGGCGAACTTCTTCGCCCGCGCCCACCTGCCGCAGGTCGGCGCCGCGCGGGCCACCATCGAGGCGCTCGACGTGGACGTCATGCACATGCCCGAGGGCGCGTTCTAGGTCGGGGCCTTCCGGCTCGGCCCGCCGGGGCGGCAGCGCACCTCGTCGTCGTCGATCCCGGCCCGCCCCGCCCCTCCCTCGTCGAGAAGAGCGTTTCGCCCGCGTCTGCCGAGTAGAAGTGGGCGAAACGCTCTTCTCGACGGGGACCTGGGACGGGGGGACTCAGCGGCCGGTGGTGAGGACGATCTTGCCCACCGCGCCGCGGCCGTCCATGAGCTCCAGGGCCTCCGTGGCCTGCTCCAGGGGGAACTCGGCGCCCACCAGCGGGTCGAGCTTGCCGGCGGCCAGCAGCGGCTCGACCTCGGCCCACTGCTTCTGCAGGTAACCGGGATTGGACATCCAGTACTCGCCCCAGCCCACGCCCACGGCGCTCTTGTTGCCCAGCAGCAGGCGGTTGACCTTGACCGTGGGGATCTCGCCGCCGGTGAACCCGATGACGAGGATCCGCCCCTCCTGACCGAGGGACCGGATGGAGTCGGTGAACCGGTCACCGCCCACGGGGTCGACGACGATGTCGACACCCTTCCCACCGGTGAGGTCCTTCACGGCGTCCTTGAAGCCCTCGGGCGCGATCGAGTCGCTCGCCCCGGCCTTCAGCGCCAGGTCCCGCTTCTCCTCCGTGGAGGCCACGGCGATGACGCGGGCACCCATCGCGGTCGCGAACTGGGTGGCCGCGATCCCGATCCCGCCGCCCGCGCCGTGGACCAGCACCGTCTCCCCCGCCTGCAGCCGGCCGCGGTGGGCCAACGCGAAGTGGACGGTGAGCACGTTCATCGGGATCGAGGCGCCCTGCGTGAACGACAGGCTGTCCGGGAGACGGAACACCTGACCGGGATCGGCCGAGACCACCTCGGCGAACCCGCCCAGACCCGGGAACGCACACACGCGGTCACCGGCGGCGAACCCCGAGCCGTCGGGGGCGGACCGCACCACGCCCGCCACCTCCGAGCCGGGGACGAACGGAAGCGGCGGCGAGATCTGGTACTTGCCGCGCGTCTGCAGCACCTCGGGGAAGGTCACCCCGGCGGCGTGGACGTCGATCAGCACCGCACCCGCGTCGGGCTCGGGGACGTCCACCACCTCGAGAGCGGCGGGTCCGTCATGGCTGGAGATGTGGATGGCACGCATGCGGTCCATAGTGTCAGCCCGTCACCGAACGCGTGCGCCCTCCGCCTCACGCTGGTGCCGCCGACGGCGGAGCAGGTGCAGGGCCAGCCCCACCGCCACGAACACCTGGCCGATCTGGAAGGCCAGCGCCATGACGATGAACTCGCGGCCGAACGTCGTCGGCGAGATCAGGAGGGCTGCGCAGATGCCCAGCAGGACGACCGTGATGAGCTGCCCGCCCGCCAGGAACCGCCGCGGATTCGTGGTGAGCTGGCGACGGAACGCCATCAACAGCGAGTTGAGCGCCACCAGCAGACACACCGGGACGCCGATCTGGGCCGGGAACAGGAACAGCACCACGAACAGCGGGTGGGAACTGAGGGTGACCGTGCCCTCGAACAGGAACTGCGGAACACTCCACAGGGCCGTGAGCAGCGCGCAGATCACCGAGATCCACGAACCGCCCACGAGGATCCTCACGCGGAGAGAATAACGCCGCCGGTCACTCCCTCGTCAGCGCCTCACCGATCGGGATGTCGCCGTCCGAGAATTCGATGGTGCGACCGGCGGTGTCCGGTCGGCGCAGGACGGCGGCGATGACGGCGGCCACCGCGTCCCTGCTGGTCGACCGGTCCTCGCGCTTGTCGTCGCCCACCCCGATGGTCTCGCCGCCGGGCTCGTCGGTCAGCGCCCCCGGCCCGAGGATCGTCCACCCCAGGTCCGAGTCGCGCAGGTGCGCGTCCGCGGCGCCCTTGGCCTCCGCGTACGGGAAGAACGAGTCGTCCTCCGGGACGCCGTGGTCGGGGCCCGCACCGTCGTAGGAGACCATGACGTAGCGTCCCACCTCCTCGGCGGCGCTCGCGTCCATCGAGCGGATGGCGGCGTCACGGTCCACCGCGAAGGTGCGGTCGGGGTTCCCGCCGCCGGCGCCGGCGGTCCAGACGACCGCCCCGCTGCCGCGCACGATCTCGCGGAGCCCATCGACGTCGAGCGTCTCCACGTCCGCGACGATAGGGTTCGCACCCGCGGCGCGGACGTCGTCGGCGTGATCGGGATTGCGGATCACCGAATACACCTCGGCACCCGCCTCGGACAGGATCCTGGCGACGCGGAGGCCGACCTTGCCGTGGCCGCCGATGATGGTCACTGGTTTGTCGATAGTCATCTCTCCGTTGTACGCCTCCGCGTTCGCCAGCGGGGACTCCCCGGTTCGATCACGAATCCACAACGACCGGGCGTCCGTCGGTCCGGCGATTGGCCCGGTGTCGGACCCGGAGTGCATCATGTGGACATAAGCCGGGACTCACCGGCGGCCCCGCGTTCGTTCTTTCGGAGTACCGCATGTCCCTGTCCAGGTCTCGAACCCACTCTGCTCGGGCGGTGCCGGGTCCCCTCGGCCTGCTCGCCGCTCTCCTCGCCCTTCTCCTGGTCACCGCCGGGTGCACGATCCCGATGCCCGTCGGTTCCGCCGGGGAGACGACGCCCACGACTCCGACCTCCGAGGCGCCCGCCCCGGCGACGCTGGAGGTGACCCCGGCCGACGGTGCCACGGAGGTCGCCGTGGTGGACGGTGTCCGGGCCACCGTGGAGAACGGGACCATCACGGACGCCGTGCTCACCAACGATGCCGGCAAGGAGATCGAGGGCGAACTCTCACGCGACGGTTCCCAGTGGAAGCCGGCCGTCACCCTCGGATACGGGCGCACCTACACCCTTGAGATCACGTACGAGGGCGCGGCCGGCGGGAGCCGGAGCGACACCCGCACGTTCACCATGGCCGATCCGCTGGCCGTCGTCACGCCCAGCCTCGTCACCACGGGCGGGGCCGCCCTCGAGTCCGACCGCGAGTACGGCGTCGGGATCATCGTCGCGGCCAGGTTCGACCAGCCGATCGCTGATCGCGACGAGGCCGAGAAGCACATGACGGTCACGACGACCCCCGAGGTCGAGGGCAATTGGTTCTGGCTCAACGACTCGACCGCGCACTGGCGACCCCGCGACTACTACGAGCCCGGCACGCGCGTGCAGGTCGCGCTGGACGTCGAGGGACGCAGCCTCGGCGGCGGGCAGTGGGGCGGGGCGAGCGCGGAAGCCGACTTCACCATCGGCGAGCGTCGCGTGGCGATCGCCGACGACGCGACCAAGACCGTCACCGTCTACCACGACCAGAAGCCCGTGAGGGTCATGCCGACCTCCATGGGCAAGGGCGGATGGGCCACCTACGGCGACGTGACGATGCACTTCTGGACCCAGCCGGGCAACTACACGGTGCTCGACAAGGCCAGTTCCGTGGTGATGGATTCCTCGACCTACGGCCTGCCGTTGTCCGCCGGGTACAAGGTGACCGTCGACCACGGTGTGCGCCTCACCAACGACGGGATCTACTTCCACGCGCTCGAGTCGTCGATGTGGGCACAGGGGAACACCAACACCTCTCACGGCTGTCTCAACCTGTCGCCCACCGACGCGAAGTGGTACTTCGACCAGGCCGTGACGGGCGACGTCGTGGAGGTCAAGGGCACGGGCGGACCCGAACTCGGGGTCTGGCAGAACGGTGACTGGTCGGTGCCGTGGGAGGTCTGGCAGTCCGGCTCCGCCGACTGACGTCCCCCCCACGCGGCCCGCGCGGCCCACGCGGCCCGCGCGGCCCACGCGGCCGATGCGACCCACGAAATCTGCTATCCGGATTCCTGATCGGCGCTCCCGAATGGAGTAGCCGATCCGGAATCCGGATAGCGGATCTTCTTGTCTCGTGGTGTCTGAGGGCGGAGTCAGCGCACGCCCATCATGTTCTTCCTGATCCACGGCGACAACGCGGCCATGATCCCGGCCAGGACGATCGAGGCGACGCCCAGCACGAGGAAGTAGTTGCGCTCGGCGCCGGCGTCCGTCGGGTCGTAGTACCCCGCGAGCACGCCGGACAACGCGCTGCCGATCGAGACGCTGAGGAAGAACAGCGCGACCATCTGCGTCTTGAACGCCTCCGGGGCGAGTTTGGTGGACAGGGACTGCCCGACCGGTGAGAGCAGCAGCTCGGCCATCGTGAACAGGAACAGGATCCCGACGATGCCCAGCAGCGGCGTCGCCACACTGCCCACGAAGAACAGGAACACCAGGTAGGCGATACCCATGATGAGGTTCGCGAGGGCGAACTTCATCGGGCTCGAGGGCTGACGGTTCCCGAGCTTGACCCAGAGCGTCGCGAACACGGCGGCGAAGATGATGATGAACAGCGGGTTGATGGACTGCACCCAGCTCGCCGGCATCTCCCAGCCGCCCAGATTGCGGTCCAGTCGCTGGTCGGAATAGATCGCGATCACCGTGAACTGCTGCTGGAACAGGGCCCAGAACGCCACCGACGCCACGAACATCGGGATGAACGAGACCACCCGGCTGCGTTCGACCGGCTCCGTCTTCGCACTGGTGATGAGGAGGGCGAACAGTGCGATCGCGCCGATCACCGCGATCGCGGTGACGATATCCGCCAGCGACTCCAGCGGCACCAGGCCGGTGGCGATGGCCGCCACGACGAGCAGTACCACGACCGCGCCGATCCCCAGGTAGCGGACCCGCTGCGCCCGCGGGAGCGGGTCCGGGACGACAGCGCCGACTCCCTTGAGGGTGGCGCCGCGCATCGCGATGTACTGGATGAGACCGACTGCCATACCCGCGGCCGCCGCCCCGAAGCCCCAGTGGAAGCCGTAGTTGTCCCACAGCACTCCGGTGAGCAGCGGGCCCGTCAGGCCGCCGATGTTGACCGCCATGTAGTAGATCGAGAACGCGGCGTCACGCCGGTCGTCGGTCCGGCGGTACATGTCACCGACCACCGTGGAGGTGGTGGCCTTGAGCGTTCCCGCACCGACACCGACCAGCACGAGGCCGATGCCCAGGCCGATCGCCCCGGGCACGAGCGCCAACGACAGGTGGCCGAGCATGATCATCACGGCCGCGCCGAACAGCGTTCGCTCGGCGCCGAGGAGGCGGTCCGAGACCCAGCCGCCCAGGATCGCGGAGGCGTACACCAGACCGCCGTACGCGCCGACGATCGAGGCTGCGATCTCCTGGGAGTAGCCGAGTCCGCCGTCGCCGACCGCGTAGTAGATGTAGTACGCCAGCAGACCCTGCATGCCGTAGAAACTGAACCGCTCCCACAGTTCGATTCCCGACAGGTTCGCCAATCCGAGTGGGTGGCCGAAGAACCTGCGGTCCGAATCGGCGAGAGCCACCTCGGCATTCCGAGTTGTCATGTAAGTCAGTGATACTCCTGCTCCCCGAGCCAGACAAAACCGGTGCCGCGCGAGCTGCCCCGCAGGGGTGGGAGTCGACAATCGGTGCCCCAGACGGGAGAATCGGACTGATCAGCCCGGGCGATCTGCCCCGGGCGCAATCGAGAAGCGCAGGAGCACCTCCAGTGAGCCGAGCCGACACCCCGGCCCGATCTATCAGCCCCCTTCACCGAAGGGGGGACACCGGATGAGCATCGCGCTCTCACTCCTGGTCGGCGTCGTCGTCGTCCTGGCCATCACCGCGCTCACGGGCTACTTCGTGGCGCAGGAATTCGCCTTCATGGCCGTTGATCGCTCGCGGATGGGGGCTGCCGCCGAAAAGGGCGACCCCGTCGCCGACCGCGTACTCGGGGTCACCAGGCGGACCTCGTTCATGCTGTCGGGTGCGCAGCTGGGCATCACCGTCACGACCCTCGTCGTCGGCTACGTGGCCGAGCCACTCATCGGGCGGGCCCTGGGCGAACTACTCGGTCTGGCCTCCGTTCCACAGGCCATCGGCGTCGGCGTGGGCACGGTCCTGGCCCTGCTGTTCTCGACCGTCGTGCAGATGCTCTTCGGCGAGCTCGTGCCCAAGAACCTGGCGATCGCCAAACCCGAACCCGTCGCCCGCTGGTTGGCGCGGTCGACCACCATCTACCTGGCGCTGTTCGGCTGGCTCATCGGGCTGTTCGACAAGGCGTCCGAGGCCCTGCTCAAGGCCGTCGGCATCGAGCCGGTGCACGACAAGGAGCACTCCGCCACCGCCCGCGACCTCGAGCACATCGTCCACGAGTCCAGCGAGACCGGCGAACTCTCCCCCGAGCTCAGCCGCCTGTTGGACCGGATGCTCGACTTCCCCGGACAGCCGGCGGAGCACGCGATGATCCCGCGCTCCCGTACCGACGTGGTCCGCGGGGAGGACGCGGTCCCGGACGTGCTGTCGAAGATGGCCACCGGCCACACCCGCTACCCCGTGGTCGGTGAGGACTCCGACGACGTCATCGGCATCGTCGACCTGCACGACCTGCTGGTGATCTGCGACGACGAGCGGGACACCTCCCTGACCCTGGTGTCGGAGGTCATGCGGGCCCCGATCGTCGTGCCCACCTCCCTGCCGTTGCCCGAGGTGGCGGCGCGCCTGAGCGAACAGAAGGCCGAGATGGCCGTGGTCGTCGACGAGTACGGCGGGTTCGCCGGAGTCGTGACGATGGAGGACATGGCGGAGGAGATCGTCGGGGAGATCGCCGACGAGCACGACCCGCAGGCCGCCGGGGACGCCCCGGTCAGTGAGGGGTTGGGCTGGGTCCTGGGGGGCGACACCCACCTGGACGAGGTCGAGCGCCTGCTCGACATCACCCTGCCCGAGGTCGACGCCGAGACGCTGGGCGGCCTCGTCGTCGAGACGATCGGTGACCTGCCGGACGTCGGCGACCGGGTGGACATCCCGCTGCCCGACACCGACATCCTCGAGGAGGTCTCCGCCGATCGCGTCCTGCGGGCCGAGGTCCGTCGTCTCGAGCGTCGCGTCCCCGCCGAGCTGCATATCGTGGTCGAGGAGGCCACACGATGACCCCCACCACGACCCTCATGGCCGCCGAGGCCCAGTCCGGACTCATGAGCAATCCCTGGGTGGTCCTGGCCGCGACCGTCCTGCTCATCGCGGCGTCCGCGTTCTTCGTGGCCGTCGAGTTCTCCCTCATCTCCGCGCGGCGCCACCGCCTCGAGGACGCCGCCGCCACCAGCAGGGCCGCCCGGGCGGCCCTGCGCAACGCCTCCGAACTCACCCTCCTGCTGGCGGGTGCGCAGCTGGGGATCACGCTGTGCGCGCTGGCGCTGGGGTCGATCACCAAGCCCGCCGTGCACCACTGGCTCACCCCGGTATTCTCCGGCTGGGGCCTGCCGTTGTGGACCGCCGACGTCATCGCGTTCATCCTCGCGCTGATCATCGTGACGTTCCTGCACCTCGTGGTGGGCGAGATGGCCCCCAAGTCGTGGTCGATCACGCATCCCGAGTACTCGGCCACCCTGCTGGCTATTCCGATGCGGGCGTTCCTCTGGCTCACCCGCCCACTCCTGGTCGCCCTCAACGCGATGGCGAACAACATCCTGCACCGGCTGGGTGTCGAGTCGAGAGACGAGGTGTCCGCGGGCCAGGACGCCGATTCACTGCGCGAGCTCGTGCGGCACTCCGGCGAGGCGGGGACCCTGGACGACACCCATCAGCGCCAGCTGCTGAGCGCCCTCGAGCTGCAGGAGCTCACCGTGGGCGACCTGCTCGGGGAGCGCGGGGTCGACACGCCCGCCGCGCCGGAGGAGATGTCCTCCGTCGGCGCGGACGCCACCCCGGGCGAGATCCGCGACACCGCCCGCCGCACCGGCCACCTGCGGCTACTGGTCCTCGAGAACGACACCGCCGTCGGCGTGGTGCACGCGCGGGACGCCATCGACGTGGAGGGGCCGGCCACCGCCCGCGAACTCATGCGGTCGAGCCTGTCCCTCGAGCACGACCTGACCGTCGCCGAGGCGTTCCGCCGGATGCGCGACGCACGGGCGCACCTCGTCGTCGTCGAACAATCCGGCGGGCACCCGGGCACCCACGTCTCCGAGGTCCGCGGCGTCCTCACCCTCGACGACGTGGTCCGTCGCCTCCTGCCCGTCACCTCGGGGTAGATAGGCGGGGGGTAGATCGGCGCAGGTGGACCGGCGCGGGTCAGATCCGGCTGATGAGCCAGACCACGCCGAACAGCGCCAGCCCGGCTATCCCCAGCAGGACCAGCAGCATGAGCCCGACCGCGCCGATCGCCCTCAGCAGGTAGCCGCGCGCCCCGGTGTCGACGCGTCTGCCGTCGGCGATGGTGCGGTCGACCAGCCGCAGGTTCTTGGACGTGGCCTTGTGGGCGGCATCGGCGACGTCACCGACGAACGGGATCAGCCCGAGCACGGCGTCCACCAGGTAGTTCCAGCCCATCCGGAACAGGATCCGCACGGGCACCCGGTTGCGCACCGCCTCGGCGAACACGGCGGCCGCGAACACGGTGCCGACCGCGTCGCCGACCACCGGGACCAGCCCGATCACCGGATCCAGACCGACGCGATAGCGGGTGCCGGGGATGCGGACGAGGTCGTCGAGCACGCGCGCGAGACCGGTGGTGACCGGGGAGACACCGGTGCGGTCGACGGGTGCCGGGGCGGGGTCGGGACGGTCGGGGTTCACGGGCCCGAGCCTACGGTCCGCGCTCCCGGTGCGCCCGGGCCCGGGATCTGGTTTCGTGGAGAGATGATGCCCACGCCCGCCTCTCAGCCGAGTCTCCGCCCGCTGCGGCCCCACCGCGATCCCGGCGCGACCCGGCACCCGCATCGTCGCGCCGCAGGCCTCGTGGCGGCGGCCCTCGCCGTCGTCGTGGTGGGGTCGGGGTGCGCCGCGCTGACCGGTGACACCGGTGCCGACGAGGTGGACCAGTTCCTGGCCGCACTCACCCGCGGCGACGTGGCGGGCGCGGCCGGACTGACCACCGACCCGGCCGCCGCGGAGGAGACCATCATCGCGAGCGTCGAGGGGATGGGACTGCCCGGGATCTCCGCGGCCACCACGGGCGACGACGGGCGTCCCGACCGCGACCCGGTGACGGTGGAGATCACGTGGGACATGGGCACCGCCGGCGGTGACCGGGACGAGGGCGGCGACGACGGTTCCGGTGACGACGGTTCTGGTGGCGACGACGACGAGGCGGGCTCCGGCCCGGCCGGCGGGGACGAGACGGCCGACGCCGGGACGCGCAGTGTGACCACCCGCGGCGAGGTGCGGACGACCGAGGTGGGCGACCAGTGGAAGGTGCAGTGGGCGCCGACGGTGCTCGACACCCGGCTGGCGGAGGGGGGCCGCCTCACGTTCGCCGAGGAACTCGACTGGGACACCGACATCCTCGACCGGACCGGCGAGCCGCTCATGCAGTGGACGCCGGTCACCGCCGTGACGCTGGCACCCGACGCCGCCGGCTCGGCGGACGCGGTCGCATCGCTGGTCAGCGGGGCCGCACCGACGATCACCGGGCAGACGATCCGCGACGGGATGGCCGAGGCGGGCGACCAGCCGTACCAGGTCGTGACACTGCGCCCCGCGGACATCGACCCGATCCGCGATCAGCTCGCCGCGGTGCCGGGCGTGAGCCTGCCGGAGCAGGGCCAGCTCATCCGCACCGACCGCGACCTGGACTCCCCCGCCCTGACCGGCCTGCCCGACGCCTGGATCGAGGCGCTGCAGTCCGAGGGCGGCTGGTCGGTGCAGATCGTCAACCCCGGCGCCGAACCGATCGAGATCGGTGGCGCACCGGCCGGGGAGGTCGACGACCTGGTCTCGATGATCCAGATCTCGATGCAGCGTGAGGCCCAGCGGGCCGTGGACGGCAGCGGGTTGGCCGCGTCGATCGTCGCGATCCAGCCCTCCACCGGCGGCGTGCTGGCGGTGGCCCAGAACTCCGCCGCCGACCGGCAGGGGCCGGTGTCCCTCGAGGGCCGCTTCCCGCCGGGGTCGACCTTCAAGGTGGTCACCACCGCCGCAGCGCTCTCCGCCGGCGTCGTGGGCCCGGACGAGATCGTGCCGTGCCCGGCGTCGGTCACCGTCTCGGGCCGGACGATCCCCAATGACGACGACTTCGAACTGGGCCCCGTCCCCCTGGAGACGGCGTTCGCCCGGTCGTGCAACACCACTCAGGCCGTGATCAGCGACCGCCTGGAACCCGCGGCGATGAAGGACACCGCCGCGAAGCTGGGCCTCGGCGTCGGGTTCTTCACCCCGGGGCTGAACACCTACACCGGTGAGGTGCCCGTCACCGAGCAGGGCCCGGGCCGGGTCGAGGCGGCGATCGGGCAGGGCGAGGTACTGGCCAGCCCGTTCGGCATGGCGGTGATAACGGCGTCGCTCGCGAACGGTGGCCGGATGATCCTGCCGCAGCTCATCGACGGGATGCCCGCGGTCGCCAACGACTCCCCGGAGCCGCTCGACCCGGCCGTGGTCGACACCCTGCGCCGCTACATGGTGCAGACCGTGCAGTCGGGCACCGCGACGGCCGCGAGGTCCGTGCCCGGACTGGGCGGCAAGACCGGCACCGCCGAGGTGGGCAGCGGGCCGTCGCACGGCTGGTTCGTGGGCTTCACCGGGGACATCGCGGTCGCGGTCCTCATCGAGGGCGCCGACTCGTCCGGCCCAGCGGTGGAGATGGCCGCCGACTTCCTCGGGGGTGTCGGACAACCGGCACCGCTGGCCGCTCGGTAGTTTCGGCACATGCGCCTGCCCAAGGTCTCGCTCCCTGAATTGACCCTGTCCGATCTATCCCTGCAGAATCTGCCGCTGCCCGGCCTGGACCGGCTGCCGTTCTCGTCGTCGTCCCCCTCCCCCGCGGACACCCACCGCCGCGTCCTGGTGACCGGCGGTGCGTCCGGCCTCGGTCTGGCCCTGGCGACGGCGTTCCTCGAGCGCGGTGACCGGGTGATCATCGCCGACCTCGCCCCCACCGACGACCGCCCCGACTCCGTGCCCGCCGACGCCCACTACCTGCGGCTCGACGTGCGCTCGGAGGACGAGTGGCAGGCCGCACGCGCCGAGGTCGAGCAGATCTGGGGCGGCCTGGACGTGCTCGTCAACAACGCCGGCATCGCCCAGGGCGGCCGCATCGAGATGCTCACCGAGGACGACTGGCGGCAGATCGTCGACATCAACCTGCTCGGCGTGGCGCGCGGATGCCGCACCTTCGTCCCGATGCTCAAGGCACAGGGCAGCGGTCACCTCGTCAACACCGCCTCGCTCGCCGG
Organism: Dietzia sp. KRD202; assembly: GCF_017168155.1. NCBI lineage: Bacteria > Bacillati > Actinomycetota > Actinomycetes > Mycobacteriales > Dietziaceae > Dietzia > Dietzia sp. KRD202. The sequence continues at coordinate 49,645 of NZ_JABFAN010000009.1, forward strand.
ACTCGTCCACCCACCCACCATGTCCTCCTACACGGCGGTCAAGGCGGCGGTCGTGGCGATCTCCGAGAGCCTGCGGTGGGAACTCGAGCCGTTCGGCGTGGACGTGTCGGTGCTGTGCCCGTCCTTCTTCCGCACCAACCTCGCCTCGAGCCTCAACGCCTCCGACCCCGCCGCCAGCGGGTTCGCGAGCAAGCTCATCGACCGCTCCGAGCGGGGCGCCGACGAGATCGCCGCGGAGGTGATGACGGGCCTGGACGCCAAGCAGTTCCTCATCCTCCCCGACCCCGACGCCCGCAAGTCCTACCGCGCCAAGCGGTTCCTGCCCGCCGCGTACGCCAGGACCATGCTCGGCATGGGCCAGAAGTTCGCGGCGGCGACACGGGCCACGGGCGGGGCGGGCGCCACGGACGGGGCAGGCGCCGAGGCCGGCGGAACGGGCGCGTGAGCACCGGGGGCGGCCCCCGCTGGTACCGCCCGCTAGTACCCTGCGGGGCATGACCCCCTCGCACCTGCTCTCCCGCGCCGACCTCGATTTCCTCCTCCACGACTGGCTCCGCGTCGCCGAACTGTGCGAACGGGAGCGGTACGCGGAGCATTCGCGCGTGACGATCGACTCCGTGGTGGACCTGTCGGTCGAACTCGCCGAGAAGTACTTCGCACCCCACTTCCGCAAGGCCGACCTCACCGAGCCCCGGTTGGTCGGCGAGGACGTGGAGCTCATCCCCGAGATCGGCGAGGCGCTGGCGAAGTTCGCCGAGGCCGACCTCGTGGGTGCGGCGATGGACGAGCGGGTCGGCGGGATGCAGCTGCCCTACACCGCCTACCTGGCGTGCATGGCCTGGTTCTACGCCGCGAACATCTCCACCGCGGCCTACCCGCTGCTCACGACCGGCAACGCCAACCTGCTCATCGAGCACGGCTCCGACGAGCAGATCGAGCGGTACGTCAAGCCGATGATCGAGGGCCGCTTCACGGGGACGATGTGCCTGTCCGAGCCGCAGGCCGGGTCGAACCTCGCCGACATCACCACCCGGGCCGAGCCGCAGCCCGACGGCACGTACCGGCTGTTCGGGCAGAAGATGTGGATCTCCGGCGGCGAGCACCAGATGGCCGAGAACATCGTGCACCTGGTGCTGGCGAAGGTTCCCGGGTCGCCGGCGGGCACCCGCGGCATCAGCCTGTTCGTCGTGCCGAAGTTCCTGGTCGCCGACGACGGCACGATCGGCGAGCGCAACGACATCGTCATCACCGGCCTCAACCACAAGATGGGCTTCCGCGGCACGGTCAACACCATGCCCACGCTCGGCCAGGGCATGCACACCCCCGGCGGTGAGGCGGGCGCGGTCGGGTACCTCGTCGGAGAGGAGAACACCGGCCTCAAGAAGATGTTCACCATGATGAACGAGGCCCGGCTCGGCGTGGGCCTCGGCGCGACCGCCATCGGCTACACCGGGTACCTCAAGTCGCTGGACTACGCCCGGAACCGTCCCCAGGGCCGGCAGGTCGGGGCGGACCCGTCATCGCCGCAGGTCATGCTCACCGGCCACGCGGACGTGCGCCGCATGCTGCTGGCCCAGAAATCGTACGTGGAGGGCGCCCTCGCCCTGGGGCTGTACTGCGCGCGACTGGTCGACGACGAGAAGACCGGATCCCCGGAGGAGTCGGCGGCGGCGAAGATGCTGCTCGACGTCCTCACCCCGATCGCCAAATCGTGGCCCTCGCAGTGGTGTCTCAAGGCCAACGAGCTCGCGGTGCAGGTGCTGGGCGGGGCCGGCTACACCATCGACTACGACGTGGAGCAGCACTACCGCGACAACCGTCTCAACCCGATCCACGAGGGCACGCACGGCATCCAGGGCCAGGACCTGCTGGGACGCAAGGTGATGGCCGGTGGCGGGGCCGGGTTGGCCGCGCTGACCGGGCGGATCACCCAGGCGTGTGACCGGGCTGCCGAGGCGGGCGGGTCCGCGGCCGAGATGGCCGCGCTGCTGCGCCCGCGCGTCACCCGCCTCATCGAGGTCACCACCGCGCTGGCGGAGGTGGGGGCCACGGATCCGGAGGCCTTCCTGGCCGACGCCACCGAGTACCTCGAGGCCGCCGGGCATGTGGTGATCGCCTGGATCTGGGTCGAACAGGTGATGGCACTGGGCGCGCGCACCGACGACGAGGACGACGCCTTCGCCGCGGGCAAGCTCAGGGCCGCGGAGTACTTCCTGCGCCGCGAGCTCCCGATCGTCGACGCCAAGTTCGACCTGCTCGCCGCGGGCGACCGCACGACGCTGGACATGCGCGACGACTGGTTCTGACCTCTGGTTCTGGCCCGCTCCTGGTGGCCGGACCGCGCCCGGTTCGGCCGACCGCTCGGCGGCGACGCACGACGAAGCCCGGGCCGGCGCTCTCGCGTCGGCCCGGGCCTCGTCTCGTCTGGTCGACCTCACCGGATGGGCGGGAGTTCAGGGCACCCGTCCGCGGCGATCGGTCAGATCACTCCTCGGGGATGAGGACCTGGTCGATGAGGTAGACGGTGGCGTTGGCGGTCTCGACGCCACCGCAGACCACGTTGGCACCGTTGACCATGAGCTCGTCGCCGGAACCGGTCACATCGACGTCAGCGCCGTTGAGAGTGGTCTGCATCCCGGAGATCTCGTCGGGCGTGATCTGGCCCTCCACGACGTGGTAGGTCAGGATGCCGGTGAGCAGGTCGGCGTCGGTCTGGAGCGCCTCCATCGTCGCGTCATCGATCTGCGCGAACGCGTCATCGACGGGGGCGAAGACGGTGTACTCGCCGTTGTTGAGGGTGTCGACGAGGTTGACGTCCGGGTTGACGCCGCCGGACAGGGCGGCGGTGAGGGTCGTCAGCAGCGGGTTGTTGGAGGCGGCCGTGGCGACCGGCTCCATCGCCATGCCGTCGACCGAGCCCGGGCCCTCCGGGTTGGCCTCGGCGTAATCCGCGCACCCGGGGCCGACGAGCATGCCGGCCGGCTCGGCCTCCATGGACGAGGTCTCGGAGGAGGCGGTGGTGCTCATCATGGAGCTGGCGGTGCCCTCGGCGGTGGTCTCGGTGTCGCCTCCGTCGTCGGTCGAGCAGCCGGCGAGGACGAGTCCGGAGACCGCGGCGGCTGCGGCGATCGAGGCGACTCGGCGGGAGATCGTGATGCCCATTGTGCTGTCCTTTCGGTGGAGCCCCTGTGGTGTGGGGCTCTGTGCGGTGGGTCACCAGTGCTTCGCCGCCCCCCGTGATCCGGATGGGTCCGGGCCGAAAGTTTTTCTCGGGCCGCCAGCCGCAGCCACCTGCCGCCGCCCGTCACGATGGCGTCTCGCGTGAACAGATGCGCAGGCCAGACGCCCTCCCCGGGGGCGGCGGTCGCCGGCGCGTCCATCCGCGCGAGCAATGCGCCATGCGCGGGAGCGGATGCCGATCGCGGGGCGTCGGGGAGGTGTCCCGGTGACGCCGGGCACCGCGCGGGGTGAGGCCGCGCTGACTCCCGGGGGTCGCCGGGGGTGCGCCCGGCCGTGCAGGCCCGCCGGGCAGGCCGACCGGGCCGTCCGACCGGGCTCCGGCTCCGAATCAAGGACGTGAACACTCCACAGACCCGATCCCTCGTCGCGGCCAGAGCCGGCGCGGGCCTCCTCGCCACCGGTCTCGCCGTCGCGGTGGGTCATGCCGTCGCCGGAGTCGTGGCCCCCGGGTCGTCGCCGTTCCTCGCCGTCGCCGACTCGGTGGTCGACCGGGCCCCCTCCGCGGTGCGCGAGGTGACGATCGACGCACTCGGTACCGCCGACAAGCCTGCACTGATGGCCGGGCTGGCGGTCATCCTCGTCGTGACGGGCGTGGTGGTGGGCCTCATCGAGCGCCGGGGGCGCCCCGCCGGCACGATCGTGCTCGCCCTTTTCGGTCTCATCGGCACCGCAGCGGCGGTGACCCGGCCGACAGCGGGGCCGCTGTGGGCACTGCCGACGGTGCTCGGTGCGATCGTCTCGATCGTGGCCCTGCGGGCGATGATCGGCGCCCTGTTCCCCGCCTTCCCCGTCGCCGCAGCCGCCGGAGGCCCGGAGGGGGCAGCCTCCGCCCGCACCGCGGAAAGTCCCTCCTCGCCCGGCGCCGCCGCGGCGGAGACCGCGACGCGGCGGGATCCCGACCGTCGACGCTTCCTGGTCCTGGCCGGGTCGGCGGTGGCCGTCATCGCCGCGGCCGGTGCCACGGGAATGGCCCTGACCCGCCGCGCCGCCGAGGCGGTGGCCGAACGCACCGGGTTGCAGTTGCCCCGGGTCCTCGCGCGGAACGCCGCGCCTGCCGTGCCGACAGGTGTGGTTCCGGACGCGCCCGGCGTGACCCCGTTCCTCACCGACAACGACGAGTTCTACCGGATCGACACCGCTCTCCGGGTCCCCTCGCTGAGGACAGCAGACTGGCGACTGCGCATCCACGGGATGGTGGAGCGCGAGATCGAGCTCGACTGGCAGTCGCTGATCGACAGGGAGGCCCGCGAGCGCATCGTCACCATGACCTGCGTGTCCAATGAGGTCGGTGGCGACCTGGTCGGTACCGCGAGCTGGACCGGTTTCTCCATCGCCGACCTGCTCGCCGAGGCCGGGCCCCTGCCGGACGCCGACATGCTGCTGTCGACGTCGGTCGACGGCTGGACGGCCGGTACCCCACTCGAGGCCCTGACCGACGGGCGCGACGCCCTGCTGGCCGTGGGGATGAACGGCGAACCGCTTCCGTTCGAGCACGGCTACCCGGTTCGGCAGGTGGTTCCCGGGCTCTACGGATACGTCTCGGCGACCAAGTGGGTCGTGGACTGGGAGGTCACCCGCTTCGACCGGGCCAGTGCGTACTGGACGGATCGCGGGTGGGCGGAGCGGGGTCCGATCCGGACGGCCAGCCGTATCGACCGGCCCGCGCCACTCGCCGAGGTGCCGCCCGGGCCGGTCGTGGTGGCGGGTACCGCCTGGGCGCAGCGTCGCGGTATCGAGCGGGTCGAGGTCCGGGTCGACGACGGTCCGTGGCGCGAGGCGCGACTGTCCGAGGAGTACTCGGTCGACACCTGGCGGATGTGGTCGTGGACCTGGGACGCCGAGCCCGGCCTGCACACCCTGCACGTCCGCGCGACGGACGGGACCGGCCGGGTACAACCCGAGGAGCGGCGGGCGCCCGTCCCGAGCGGCGCCACGGGCTGGCACAGCCGGACGTTCCGGGTGGTGACGACATGACCCTCATGGACATCCGCAGGCCGCCGACACGACCGCCCCGCGACCCGGACCGCATTGGCCCTAGACTGGTGACCGTGTCCGAGCCAGTCGCCCCGCCACTGACCGACCCGGGGCGCCTGCTCGAGCTCGCCGCCTCCGGTGACCTCCAGGCCTTCGGCCGCTTCTACGACCTCATGTCCCCGCGCGTCTACGGCCTGGCCCTACGGGTCCTGCGGGACCCGGGTTACGCCGAGGAGACCGTGCAGGAGGTCTTCCTCCAGGTCTGGAAGCAGGCTGCCGACTACCGGCCGAGTCTGGGATCGGTGCAGTCCTGGCTGCTGACCATCACGCACCGTCGGGCGGTGGACCGGGTCCGGTCGGAGACGTCCGCCGCGCGGCGCGACGAGATGGACGCGGCGTCGGACTTCACCCGGTCCGGAGACATCGCGGAGCAGGTCACCGAGCAGATCTCCCGCGACGAGGACGCCGCGGAGGTCCGCAGATGCCTGGGGACCCTCACGGACAACCAGCGCGAGTCCATCGAGATGGCCTATTTCTCCGGACAGACGTACCGCGAGGTCGCCGACCATCTCGGCACCGCGCTACCAACCATCAAATCGAGAATCCGCGACGGTCTCCGTCGCCTGAAGAACTGCCTGGGAGGTGAGCTGTCATGAGCATTCGTCACCATGATCATCCGTCGGACCTGGGCAGCGTCCGTCCCGAGGACCTCGACCTCTACGCCCTGGACGCCCTGGACGAGCACGAGGCCGAGGCCGTCGAGACGGCGTTGGTCAGTGCGTCGCCCGAGGAGAAGTCGTCCATGCTGGCGCACATCGCCTCGACGCGTGAGGTCGTCGCCGGCATCGTCGCCGACGCCGGGATCGACACCGCGCCTCCGCCGCAGTTGCGGGATCGCGTCCTGGAGTTGGCCGCTGCCGGTGCCCCCCGCGGGCCGGCCCGGCCGGCCGACGCCGGGGACACCGACCGGGATCAGCCCGGCGGAGGCACCGACGTGGTCGACCTGAGCCGGGAGCGCGAGCGCCGGCGACCCGGTCCGCTGTCGTTCCTCGCCGCCGCGGCGGCCGCCGTGGTGCTGGTCGCCGGTGGCGTGACAATCGGTCGCATCACCGACGGCGCAGGGGGCGACAGCTCGGTGCCCGTCGCGGCCCCGCCGTCGATGCCCGGCAAGGTCACCTCGCTGCTGGCGGCGGAGGACCTCGCGGTGGTCCGCGGCCAGGTCGGCGCGACCGGTACCGCCACCGTCCTGGCGTCCAAGACGGCGGACATGGCGGTCATCTCGATGACCGACCTCCCCGAGCCGGCCACCGGCCGCGCCTACCAGCTGTGGTTGATGGGTGACCATGAGCCCATCTCGGCGGGGACCATGGAGTCCGGCCAGGTCGGACCGTCGCCCTCGGCGCAGATCGACGGCATCCGCAACTCCGAGCAGATCGGCATCACCGAGGAGCCCGCGGGTGGATCGCCGGCGCCGACCGGTCAGGTCCTCCTGGCCCTCGATATCGACTGACCCGGCGTTCCGGCTGCGCAGGCGATGCCCGCGCGGGCGGCCTGCCCCTCGAAGGCCTTCGTCAGGCCTGCCACCACGGCCGCAGCGGCACATCCCAGGTCATGGTGTCGCCCAGCCGGACCGCCAGGATCTGGTGCAGCTGGATCTTGTTGTGCTCGAAGCCGTACTGGCACGCGCCCATGTAGAGGCCCCACAGTTTGGCCATGGGCTCGCCGACCTCATCGACCGCCTCGTCCCAGTGTTCGACCAGGTTGGCGCACCAGTCCCGCAGGGTGAACGCGTAGTGCTGGCGCAGGTTCTCCTCGTGCACCACCTCGAAGCCCGCGTTCTCGGCCTCCAGGTGCACGGTCCCCGCGCCGGCGAGCTCACCGTCGGGGAAGATGTACCGGTCGATGAACTGCCCCGCCTTGACCATGCGCGAGTTGTCCGGCCGGGTGATGCAGTGATTGAGCAGGCGCCCGCCGGGCCGCAGATAATTGTGCAGCCGGGTGAAGTAGTCGTGGTAGTTCTTGCGGCCGATGTGCTCGGTGATGCCGATCGAGCTGACGGCGTCGAAGTCGCGTTCGGGTACGTCCCGGTAGTCCTGCAACCGGACCTCCGCGAGGTCACCCAGTCCGTCGCGCGCGATCGCGGCCTGTCCCCACTCGACCTGTTCCTTGGACAGGGTCACGCCGATCACCCGCACGCCCCGCGCGGCGGCGTAGCGGACCATGCCGCCCCAGCCGCACCCCACGTCGAGCAGCCGGTCGCCGGCCTGGAGACCCAGCTTGTCGAACACCAGCCGGTACTTGTTCTCCTGCGCCTCCTCGAGGGAGGTGTCGGGGGCGGTGTAGCAGGCGCACGTGTACGTCATGGATTCCCCGAGGATCCACTCGTAGAAGCGGTTCGACACGTCGTAGTGGTAGCTGACGACCTCGGAGTCCCGCTCCTTGGAGTGTCGGCGCATCCCCGACACCACCCGCTTCCACGCGGGCTTGACCTCCATGGGCGGCGTGGGGAGGAATCTGATGTTCTCCGTGCCCACCGCCCGGGCGATCCGGGCGAGGGTCCGGGCATCGGGGGTGCGGGTCATGTGTTTGCGGAAGACCTCGAGCGCCCCGAACACGTCGTGGGGCGCCCCGGGGTGGACACCGTCCATCTCGAGTTCACCCATGAGGTAGGCCCGCGCGAGCCCGAGGTCACCGGGGGCGGTGACGAAGTACTGCAGCGCCTTCTCGCTCTTCAGCCGCAGCACCAGGTCACTGTTCTCCGGTCCGATCGAGGACCCGTCGTAGGCCTCGATCCGCAGGGGCGGTTCACCGGCGGCGAAGGCGCCGATGATCTCGCCGATCGTCATCTTCCCCGGGGCACCAGCGGTCCCCGCACTCGTCGTGGTCACCGTGCACCCACCGCCTTGTCGTAGAGGGTCGCGAACCTGCCCTCGGGATCGAATTCCGTCTTGAGCCTGCCAGCGTGGTCACCGCCGTAGAGCTGGGCGAACTCCTCGCGGGAGTAGAAGACCTCCGAGTACAGCGACTTGTGACCGCCGAGCCTGGAGACCTCCTCCTCGATGCGCCGGTTCCACGCCCCCTCGGCCATGCCGGGTCCGATCGGCGCGGACGACCAGAAGCCGATGTTGACGTAGGTCGTGTCCGGGGCCAGCGGGTACAGCGGCCAGGGCCGGTCGGAGCCTGGGCCGCCGCCCACGCCGGGCGAGGGGCTGGACTCGCGCAGGCGCAGCGGGCAGATCCACAGTGGCTCGATGGGCACCTCGCGCAGGAACCACTCGAGGAAGTCGGCGGTGTGGTCCATGGTGACCTCCACGTCCTGCACCACCCGCTCGCGCGGGCCCTCGCCCTTGAGTGCGCCGATCCTGTTGCCCAGGTCGTACTTGTGGTCCAACCCGATGATCTTCCAGTACGCCGAGCTCCTCAGCAGCTGTTGCGGCCAGAACCTGCGAATGCGCGGATTCTGCACACCGAACGCCCGGGAGCACCAGAACCAGTCCGTGTCCCAACGCCAGAGGTAGTCGCGGATGGTCAGGCGGTCGCGCTCCACCGAGCCGGCGGGACCGCCGTGTTGGATCGAGCGGTAGAAGATCGCTTGCTTGTCGGCCACCCCGGTGTAGTCCGAGACGGGCCCCGGCTCGTCGGTCCGCCGACCCAGGCACAGGTACGACTCGTCGGCCGAGAACACGACCCCGTCGAGGAAGTCGACCTCCTCGTCGTCGTATCGCTCGTCCTCGCTGATCCGCGCCAACGCCGACTCGAGCGCGGTGAGGGAGTCGAATCGCACGTGTCGCAGTTCCACGAAGCGCCCCACCGGTTCGAGCGCGATCCGCAGACGCACCGCGTACCCGAGCGAGCCGTAGGAGTTGGGGAAGCCACGGAAGAGCGCGCGTTCGCGCTCGGTGCCGTCGGGGCGGGCGGTGACGATCTCGCCGGTACCGGTGAGCACGTCCATCTCGAGCACGGACTCGTGCGGTAGGCCCAGGCGGAACGAGGAGGACTCGATGCCCAGCCCGGTGACCGCGCCACCGAGGGTGATGGTCTTGAGCTGCGGCACCACGTACGGCATCAGCCCGTGCGGCAGCGTCGCGTCGACCAGGTCCTCGTAGGTGCACATGCCCTGGACGTCGGCGGTGCGCGCCTCGGGGTCGACGGAGATGACGCGCGTGAGACCGGAGGTGTCGAGACCGGGCGACGACGACGAGGCGCGCGGCCGGAACAGGTTGGACGTCCGCTTGGCCAGCCGAACCGGTTCACCTGCGGGCACGGCCCGGAAGCTCTCGACCAGTCGCCGCACGCCTTCGTCATGTCGGGCGGTACCCACGACGAGTGGGTCGGCGAGGCTGGTGGCAGTTCCCATGCGCCCCACCCTAGTGCGGCTCGGGGACCCCGGCGCATGATCGGGGGATGGGTGCCGGCACCGGGGCGGGCCTCCACCCCGGTGGGCCGAACGCGTAGCCGAGCCGCTCGCGCCAGCTCGCGGCACCGCGGAGGTCCCGCCAGATGGCGACGTACTCGTGCGTCTGGAGCCAGAACGGGTTGTGCGAGGTCACCGGCGTCGTGAGCCCGTAGGTGGGCCGGTGGGTCTCGGGGCGGAAGGTGCCGAACAGGCGGTCCCAGATGATGAGGATCCCGCCGTAGTTGCGGTCCAGGTACTCGGCGTCGCTGCCGTGGTGCACGCGGTGGTGAGAGGGGGTGTTGAACACGAACTCGACCGGTCCGGGCAGCCGACCGATGCGCTCGGTGTGCACGAAGAACTGGTAGACGAGCGAGATCGAGAACCCGGTGAAGACCATCCACGGCGGCACCCCCAACAGCGGTAGAGGCAGCCAGGCGACGATCTCGCCGGAGTTGTTCCACTTCTGGCGCAGGGCGGTCGCGAAGTTGTAGTACTCGCTCGAATGGTGGGCCTGGTGGGTGGCCCAGACGAGCCGGATCCGGTGCGCGCCGCGGTGGTACCAGTAGTAGAGGAAATCGGTGCCGACGATCGCGAGGACCCACGTGTACCAGGCATCCGACGGCAGATGCCACGGCGCGAGGTAGACCCACACCGCGGCGTAGATCACCAGGCCGATCAGCTTCCCGACCAGCCAGAACGCCTGCGAACCGGCGCCCATCAGGAGCGAGGTGACGGCGTCCCGAGGCTGGTAGCCACTCGGCTCCCGGGCCTCGAGCACCCGCGCCGAGATCCACTCGATGGCGACGAAGGCGATGAACACCGGAAATGCCAGCAGCACCGGCTCGTGCAACGGGTCCGCCAAAGCCCCCAGCGCGCGGCCCAGCGACTCGGAGTACCCCGTCTCGTTCACGTCTCGATTGTGACACCACTCACAGACATTCGGGCAATCGGACCCGACCGGGCCGCACACGTGAATTACCCTCGCCACAGCACCGGCCCCGCGGGCCGGTGTCGCACAACCGACTTGACGAGGAGGACCCACCGTGACCGTCACACCCCGGTCCGCACGGACCCGTTCCCGCACTCTCGCCGCCGTGTCCGGCCTCGCCGCGTTGGCACTGGCCCTGGGGGCCTGCGGCGAGGAGGGCGAGGCCGAGCAGGCCGTCGGTGAGGCCACCAGCGCGGTGGGCTCCGTCGCCGCCGAGGCCACGTCGGCGGTGGGTGACGCGATGAACGACGGCGGCGAAGGCGGCGAGGGCGGCGCCACGACCGGCAACGGCCCGCAGCCCGAAGGCTCCGAGGAAGGTGGGGGCGAGAGCCCGAACCCGGACGAGGAGTTCCTGAACGACATCCAACGCGTCGGCGTGGACACGCCGGACGAGCAGGACTACATCACCCGGGGTCGCGACGCCTGCACCTCGTTCGACGAGGGGACCGGCTACGTCGACGTGCTCCAGATGTACAACGACGCCCACCCCGACGCCCCCGTGACCGAGGCACCGGCAGTGGTGACGGCCGCGGTCAAGGCGTACTGCTCGCAGCACCTGCCACTCGTCGGCGACGGAGGCGAGAACGGCGGAGGCGAGAACGGCGGAGGCGAGAACGGCGGAGGCGAGAACGGCGGAGGCACCTAGTACCGACCCCGTCAGATCCCGGCGCGGTCGAGCGCCTCGGCGGTGAGGCGGCGGCCCAGCGCGATCAGCTCGTCCGCCCGGTGGAAGTCGAACGTCGAACACGCGTCCGAGGGGACCTCCACCAGGACATCGGGGCGGTTGCCGGCCATGCGGTAAGCCGTCACGATGCTCTCCATCGCCTCGATGGTGTGGGTGACCACGTCGAAGATCCGTAGGGACCCGGGAAGGGATTCCTCGGCATCGGCGGCGACCTCCTGCTCGCCCTCGTCGACCACCTCTTCCACCACGTCAGACGGCTGACCGGGCACCCGGTCCCCGGCCGCCCCGTCGTCGACACCGTCGACCAGGTCGTCCACCGCGTCACCGCTGCCGTCCGATGAGTCCTCGTCCTCCGGAACAGCCGGATCCTGACCGAATCGCGCGGCGATCAATCGCACCAGGTCGCCGTCGCGGACGTCCGCCGCCGCGGTCCGGATCCGACCGGTCAGCTTGCCCGCCGGCCCCGGCCCGGCCGGGACGCCTCTCCGGGAGATTTTGGGCTCGGCCTCGGGGGACACCTCGTCCGGATCCGAACTCTCCTGGAACGTCGACCCTCGGATCCCGGACCGACGCCCCGTCAGCGAGACCGCCAGCAGCAGGTCGCTGTTCACGGGCGCCAACGGTTCCAGCGGGACGGGGTTGGTCACGCCACCGTCGACGATCAACCGCCCTCCGACCAACGCCGGGGTGATGACGCTGGGGATGGCGAACGACGCCCGCACCGCCACGTCCGCGGGACCGCGGGTGAACCAGACCTCCCGGCGGGCCCGCAGATCGGTGGCGACGGCGGTGAACGGGATCTCCAGGTCCTCGATGCGGACGTCGTCCAACATCGCCCCGATCACCGCCATGATCCTGTTCGCCCGGATGGCGCCGCCGCCCGCGAAGGAGACGTCGAGGAGCCGCAGGACGGCGGGCTGGGTCAGGCCCCGCACCCACTCCTCGAAGTCGTCGAGCTTGCCGGCCGCGTAGAGAGCACCCACGACGGCACCCATCGACGCCCCGGAGACACCGACCACCTCGTGTCCACGTGCCTGCAGCTCACGGATCACGCCGATGTGCGTGTATCCACGCGCCCCGCCCGAGCCCAGTGCCAACGCGACCCTCACAGGCGCCCCTTCCGGTCGAGTCCGACCACGCGTCCCCCGCGTGTCCGCCCCCAGTGTGCACCCGTCCCGTCCGGGTACAGGACGTCAACTCCACGGTCCGTGTCGTAGGTGGGATCTACCGTCAGCATCGCATCGAGCACCTGTTCGACGCCGGGCACCGGGCCCGATACACCCGCACAGAGGAGATCCCATGTCCCACACCGCCATCCCGCCCCGTACCGGCTCCGCCTACGCCCCCACCATCGACCGCGACATGCTGCGGGTCGCCGCTAACGTCGAGCGCTCCGGGATGCACGTCGTCCACGTCGGCGAGGGCTGCGACTGCGGAGACTGCGCCGCCACACCACTTCCTCCGGACGACAGGTTCGGCTACACCATCGGACTGACGGATCTGGGGCACCCCGAGTTGCTCGTGCGGGGCCTGTCGGCGCGGGAGACCGCCGATCTGCTGGGCCGGTGGGGCGAGACCGTCCTGGCCGGCCAGGTCTTCGATGCCGGGCACCTGCTGTGCGAGGGCTCCGGCGGCCCGACCTGGGAACTGGTCCCCGTACGCCGGCCGTCCCGCACCCTGCGCTGGGCGGGCAGGTACTACCGCACCTCCGGAACCGGGGGCCTGGCCGCGCTGGAGTTGATCCCGGCCCGCCGGCCGTGCCCCTGCGAGGGGTGTAGCTGACGGTCCGGGCCCGGCGGGGGTCGTCGTAGGGTCTAACCATGCCCCGTCACCAGCTGCACCTGGATGCGCGTTCGCCGTCGATCATCGTCCCGATCACCGCCGGCGACCTCACGCAACTGGAGCAGCAGGCCGCGGCGTTGGCCGACGATCCCGTGGTCGATCTCGTCGAGTGGCGGGTCGACCTCTACGAGCCCGCCCCCGCCCGGTCCGGGGCGGCCGCCGCCGAGGCCGGGACGTCGACCGATCCCGGCCCGGCGGTGGCAGCGCTCGAGGCCCTGGCCGGGCTGCTTCCGGACACTCCGATCCTGGCCACGTTCCGCACCACGGCCGAGGGCGGTAGTGCCGGGATCACCGACGACGCCTACATCGCGCTGGTCGCATCTCTCGCGGCGACCGGCCTGGTGGCGGCGGTGGACGTCGAGCACAGGCACCCGCGGGCGGCACGGGCGATCGAGGCGGCCCACGCGCACGGCACCTCGGTGGTGGCGTCGAACCACGACTTCGATGCCACCCCGCCGGCCGCGGAGATCGTCGCTCGACTGGAGGCCATGGAAGCCGCCGGGGCGGACGTGGCCAAGATCGCCGTGATGCCCCGCTCGGCGGCCGACGTGGTGACGCTGATCGCGGCCACCGAGAGTCGCCACCGCGTCGCCGGTATTCCGCTGATCACCATGTCTATGGGCGCGCTCGGGGCGGTGACGCGTATCGGCGGCGGCACGTTCGGATCGGCGGCCACCTTCGCCACCGTGGGCGCGGCTTCGGCGCCGGGGCAGTTGCCGGCGGCCGGGGTGCGGGCCGCGCTCGATCTGCTGGGTTAGCCGTAGCGCCGCAGGACCTCCTTGCGGAGGCCGGAGGTGGCCACGTCCGCGATGTGCTTCTGGGCCTTCTTGAGCATCACTCCGGGAAATTTGATCTTGAGGTCCACCTCGAGGTCGAAGACCACCTCGGTGGTGCCGTCGCCCTTGTCCGTCAGCACATAACGCGCGTTCTGCACATTCTGGGTGCTGCTCTCGACGAGCGACCAGCTCACCTCCCCGTCGTACCACTCATACCGCACGACCATCTCGTCGGTCACGCCGTACTGCGCGATCTTCTCCCACACCACGATCGGCCACCCCTCGTCGTCGGCCTCGCGGATCTCGACCTCGCGGTGGGCCTCCGACCAGTCGACGAGGGATTCGACGTCGGCGAGGACCTCCATGATCTCCGGGATGCCGGCCTCGATCGTGGTCACTGACTGCACTGACACTGCCATGGTCGCCAAAGTTACCCTCGCGGCCCGCCCGTGGTGCGAGGATCGGTCCATGATCGCCGCAGCCGGTCCCGGCGGGTCGAGCGCAGACCGCAAGGTCGCGTTGCTGCGGGGGATCAACGTGGGCAGGTCGGCCAGGATCGCGATGGCGGACCTGCGGGCCTGCACCGAGGAGTCGGGCTGCACGGAGGTGAGAACCGTCCTCGCCACCGGGAACGTTGTGCTCACCGACCCACGCACCGAGGACGAACTCCGGGCGGTGCTCGAAGCCGCCTACGCCGACAGGTTCGGCTACGACGCGGTGGTGCAGGTCCTCACCCGCGATGCGGTCGAGGAGGCGGTGGCGGCGTACCCGTTCGAGTCGCTCGACGAGCACCACGACTACGTCGTTTTCTCCGATGACCCGGCGGTCACCCGGGCGGTCGCCGAGGCGATGGGCGCGGCGATCGAGCCCGGCGGCACCGAGGTTGTGACAGCGGGATCAGGGTGCGTGTACTGGCGGGTTCCCAAGGGGGCGACGCTGAACTCGGCCGCCGGCAAGGCCTTCGGCAACCGAGCGCATGACCGTCACCTGACGAGCAGGAACCTCCGGACGCTACACAAGATCCTCGCGGTGGGCTGAGACGCGTCAGGGCCCTTGGACGGACGCGCCGATCGTGTCGACGAAGGCAGCGAGGGGCCCGAAGATCGCGGGGAAGATCCCGTCCCACATGGCCTGCAGCTGGGAGAGGTCGAACGGGGGCATCGGTCACGCTCCTTCTGTGGGAGGGGTGGCGTGCGGGCTCTCCGCCTGCGCCGGGTTCCCTTCCGCAGACAGGATCCTCTGCACACGTGCTCGGACGCAACCCTTTGCCCGTGGCAGACTGCGAGCGATGTCCCACCGCCCGCCCACCGGATCCACTGCCGCCGCACTCGGCGCCGTGCTGTTGGCGGCCATCGCGCTGGGTGGGTGCTCGTCGGACCCGCGGGAGCCCGCGCCCGGGGACGCGGGCGCGACGTCCGTGTCCACCTCGGCGGCGCGGGTGCCGACGGCCGCGCCGCGGGAGTCCCCGCCCCCGGCGCGGTCGTCGTCCCCCGCCACCGACAGTCCCGTCCCCTCGGAGTGGGGCTCGCCCTCGCCCGTCCCGCCGTTCATCGAGGCCGCGACCTGGGGCGACTCCGACTACGGGGTGACGCTCGAGGTCGCCCCGTCCACCGCCGGCCGCCAGGCGTGGGGGGACGACGATTCGCGAACGGCCTGGCGGGAGGTCGTCCGGCTCGTCCCCGAGGCCGACAGCCCGGGGATGTGGGAGCAGTTCGACTGCCACTGGACCTGGGCGCGACTGCTCGAGCCGGACAAGCCCACCTGGAATCTCGAGCCGTGGCGGCCGGTGGTCTCGCCCGAGCGCATGCTGGCCGAGGGGTGCAACCCGGGAGGGCCGGAGGTGTGAGGGCGATCCGCCGCGCCACCGTGGCCGACGCCGCCGGTTGTCTGGACGTGTACGCGCCGTACGTCCGCGAGACCACGGCGACGTTCGAGACCGAGGTGCCGCCGGTCGACGAGTTCGCGGCGCGGATCGACCGGGCACTGGCGGGGTACGACTGGCTGGTGGCCGAGCTCGACGGCCGGATCGTCGGGTACGCCTACGCCGGGCCGGTCAAGGACCGCGCGGCGTACCGCTGGTCATGCGAGGTGGGCGTCTACGTCGATCCGGGCGCGCACGGCCTCGGGTTGGGGCGGTCGCTGTACCGGGAGCTGTTCGCCCGGCTCGAGGCGGCCGGGTTCCGCCGACTGCTGGCGATCGTGACCCTTCCCAACGAGCCGAGTGTGGCTCTACACCTGGCCATGGGGTTCCGCGAGGCGGGCCGGCTGGAGCGGATCGGGTTCAAGCACGGGCGGTGGCTCGACGTGGGGTGGCTGCAGGCCGACCTGGGACCGGAGTCCGGCGCGCCGCCCCACTGACCTGCTCGTGGTCTGCCTCGACCTGCCCGCCCGGCCCGGTGCGACCGGCGGCCGGGGTGGCGCGGCGGACCAGCCCGGCGCACAGCTCGTCGAGCCAACCCCCCACCGACCCGCGGGCGGCTTCGGTGCCCGGATAGCGGCAGCGCACGTGCAGCCCCGAACCGCTGACCACGAACCACACCATCACCCCGTCGGTCCGGATCGCGGCCGACACGTGCTGCGGGCTGAGGCTCAGGTCCACGTCAACCGGCAGGCGGCGGTGGTCGAGCCACGAGATCGCGAACATCCCCGGGGTGTGCGGCATCCCGCCGTACGGGGCGAGTATCGGCCCCAGTGCGTGCGAACCGAGGTCGACGGCCTCGCGCACGGCCACCGCGCACGCGGCCGGGTCGGGGTCGTCGCACTCGATCACGGAGTTGGTGATGAACCACCCCACCGAGTCGTTCCAGCGGGCGGAGCGCACATCGTGGCGGGAGTGCACAGGCAGGACCGCGCGCAGGCCCACCCCGGCGCGGCGGTGGAGTACGGCCGTCATCTCGGCGATCGCCAGCGAGATCATGCGTACTCCGCCGGCGGCGGCCGCCTCATCCAGGGCGGCGACCCCGGCCGGGTCGAGCACGTCGCGCACCTCGACCACCTCCTCGAGCGGGGTGGAGATGTCGCCCAGGTCGAGCGGGAATACCGGCATCTCACCGCCGCCGCGGGCCAGGATCGCGGCCCAGCGTCGGTGCACCTCGTCCGGCGCGGGCGGGCGGGCGGCGAGCTCGGCGGTGTGGGCGGCAAACGCCGTCGCCGGCGGCAGGCAGGTGCCCGGTTCGAGGCCGCAGGCCAGGTCGTCGAGGCACGAGCAGAAGTCGCGCATCAGCACCAGCAGCGACCAGGCGTCGACGTGGCAGTGGTCGAGCCCGATCACCACGACCGGCCGCTCCCGCTCGTCCCGCGGCTCCACCAGGCACAGCGCGTGCGCCGGCCGGGCGAACGGGCAGCACGCCTTGTCGAACACCCGGCGCAGGACGGCCCTCGGGTCCTCCTCCGGCTCCGCGGGCGGGGTCCGCCACCCGAGTGGCCGCACGGTCACGGGCCGAAGGCGCAGCTCGTCGTCGTTGTCGTCGTCACGGTCGTCGCGGTCGTCGCGGTCGGTCCTCCCCTCGTGCTCGTCGCGGTCGTACCCGCCTCCGGTGAGCACCGTGCGCAGCGTCTCGTGGCGCGCGACCACCGCGAGCCACGCCCGCGCGACCTCGTCCCGGTCGGCCGGGAACGGCAGCGTGAACGCCACGGCCATCCACGAGCCCGGGCGGGGGCCGAGCGAGGCGTGGCGCGCCTGGTCGAACGAGGGGGATCGATCTTCGCCGTGAGCTGGGGTGACATCGGTCGCAAACCGGTGCACGACGCCGTCGGGGAGCGACATCCGCGTTACGGTGGTGAGCCTCATGGCCCGGACGGTAGGGGCGGCGTGTTACGGGGAAAGGCGCGAAGTGTGACGACGACGAGACGGCTCGACGCCCGGCCCGGCGGGGACGGGCCCGCGCTCGCCCGCGACGTACGCGGGGACGGGCTGCCGGTGGTGCAGTTGCACGGGCTCAGCTCGAGCCGGCGCCGCGACGAGGTGTTCGGCCTCGACCTCACGGCGGGCCGCGACGGCCTGCGGGTCGTGCGCTACGACGCCCGCGGTCACGGTGAGTCCCCGGGCACCGCGGACCCGGACGACTACACGTGGCCGGCGCTGGCCCGCGACCTGCTGGCGCTCCTCGACGAGGAGTTCCCGGGCCGGCGCGTACACGGGGTGGGGCAGTCGATGGGCTCGGCCACGCTCCTCACCGCCGCGGCCGCCGAGCCGGACCGGTTCGCCTCCCTCACGCTGGGCATCCCGCCGACGGTGTGGCAGTGGCGGCGGGAACAGTCGCGGGTGTACGAGCTGGCCGCGCGGCAGGTGGAACGCTGGGGCGGGGCCCGGTGGTCCGAGGTGACCCGGCAGCCGCCCACCTCGCCGGCCATCGACCCGGCCCGGCCGGTCACCGCGCCCGACGTGGCGGACGAGTGGCTGCCCGCGGCGTTCCGGGGGGCGGCCGCGACCGACCTGCCGCCGGAGGAGCAGATCGGGCGGCTGCGGATGCCGGTGCTGCTGCTGGCGTGGCCGCAGGACGCCTCCCACCCGCTCGAGGTGGCCGAGCACCTGCTGGAGCTGCTGCCGGACGCCCGGCTCGAGGTCGCTCGCTCCCCGACGGAGGTCGAGGCGTGGCCGCGGGCGGTGTCGGCCTTCATCGGGGGCCTCACTGACGAGACCGCAGCAGCCCCGCCTCGTTAGCGCGGGTGGCCACCGCGGCGCGACTGCGGGCGCCGAGCCTGGTGATGATGCGGCTGACGCGGTCTTTGACCGTGTGCACGCTCAGGTGGACACGGTCTGAGATCTCCTGGTTGGAGTAGCCGTCGGCGATCAGGGCGATGATCTCGAGGTCGTCCTGCAACCCCATCACGCGCGCCGTCTCGAGCTGGAGCGAGCTCTCCACGGCGTCGAGCGCCTGTTCCGTCCGGCCCGGGTCACCGCCGGCGCCGCCGACCATGAGGTTGAGGCGCCGGTAGACCTCGAGCGCGGCGCGCTGCTGCTCCTCGAGAAGCTCCAGGCGCCTGGTCTTGGTGGCCAGGCTGGCCTGGAGCCGGCGCAGCTCGGTCATGTCCCGGCCGACGCCCTGCCGGCCGACCAGCCGGCCGCCGCGGTAGATGTTCCCGGCGTGGATTTCCAGGTCTCGGACCTGGCCGTCCGGCTGCAGGATCCGCGTCTCGAAGTAGCGCCCAGGGTCGGCGCTGGCCATCCCCAGTCGGAAGTGCTCGACGGTCTCCGCGAGAGCGTCGGGGTCGATGACCTTGGCGAAGTGCTCGCCGATCAGATCCGCGAGGTCCCAGCCGAAGATCCGTTCGCCGGCGGGGTTGATGTAGGTGAACCTGCCGTCGGTGTCGACGGCGTAGACGACATCCGCGAGCCGGGCCAGGAGGTCCCGGTAGTCGAGGGACGGATCGTCGTGCATCAGCCCAGGCTACGGCAGCGTGTGTGCCCGGCCCGGCCCGCCGGGGCCGGCACCCGTTCGGGTGATCCTCCACGACTTCCGGGGGTGTCACCGCGATCACGAACCCGGCGAGAATGTGAGTCAGACGACACTGCGACCACCGCGAGCGCCCCGACAACCCCCAGGAAACCATTGTGACCTCCACCGCCACCCCGTCCGCGTCCGCGATCGCCACCCGCCTGTCGGAATCGGGCACCCTCGCCGACCTGTTCCTCGCCACGGCTGCCGCCCACCCGGGCGAGGTCGCGCTCCGCTCCCACGAGACGGGAGCCGAGGTCACATACGCACAGGCCCGGGCACGGGTCGGGGCGATCGCCGGCACGCTCCGCGAGCTGGGTGTGGCCCCGGGCGAGCCGGTCGCCCTGATGCTGCGCAACCGACCGGAGTTCCACCTCGTGGACACCGCCGTGACGGTGCTCGGCGCCGTGCCGTTCAGTCTCTACAACACGTCGGCGCCGGATCAGCTCGCCTACGTCCTGGCGGACGCCGGTGTGAAGACCATAGTGACCGAGTCGGCGTTCGTCGGGGTCCTCGGGGCTGCACGGGGGTCCGCCCCGGCGGTGGAGCGGCTCGTCCTGGTGGACGAGAGCCCGGACGACCACGACGACCTGCTGCGCGAGTTGGCCGCCGAGGAGACCGCTTTCGACTTCTCCTGCGCCGAGGCGATCCGCCCCGACGACCTGCTGACGCTCATCTACACCTCCGGCACCACGGGGCCGCAGAAGGGCGTCGAGCTCACCCACGAGGGCATGATCACGCAGCTTCGCGGAGTCCATCACGCGGTCCCGCTGCCGGGACACGGGCGCCAGATCTCGTTCCTGCCCGCGGCCCACGTGGCCGATCGCTGGACCTCGCACTACTCCGGCTTCATGGCCTACGCCAACACGGTGACGTGCGTGGCCGACATGGCGGAGCTGCCGGCCGCGCTCGCGGCCACGCGCCCGACCCTGTTCGGCGCCGTCCCGCGGGTATGGGAGAAGCTCAAGGCCGCGCTCGAGGCGGGTTACCCGGGTGACGCCGTGGCCGACTCCGTCGCGAACCCGCAGGTAGCCGAGGCGCTGCGGGCCAAGATCGGACTCGACGAGGCCCGCTGGGTCGTGACCGGGGCGGCCCCGACCCCTCGCGGTGTCCTGGAGTTCTTCACCGCCCTCGGCCTCCCGCTCTGCGAGATGCTGGGGATGTCCGAGGTCTCGTGCTGTGTGGCCACCAACACCCCGGACGCCATCAAGCTCGGGAGCGTCGGAAAGCCGCTCGACACCGTCGAAGTCCGGATCGCCGAGGACGGCGAGGTGGCGGTGCGCGGCCCGCAGGTCATGCGGGGGTACCGCGGTGCGCCGGAGAAGACCGCCGAGGCGATCGACGGCGACGGGTGGCTCCACACGGGCGATATCGACCGGCTCGACGAGGACGGCTACCTGTGGATCGTCGACCGCAAGAAGGAGCTGATCATCAACGCGGCCGGCAAGAACATGTCCCCGGCCAACATCGAGATGGCCATCCGCTCGGCGGGCAACGCGATCTCCCACGTGGCCGTGATCGGCGATCAACGCCCCTACAACGTCGCCCTGATCGTGGCGGACCCGCAGCGGGCGGGCGACCCGCAACTCGAGAAGGCGATCCGGGCGCAGGTCGATCGCGCCAACGCCACGCTGTCGCGGGTCGAGCAGATCAAGAAGTACACGGTGCTCCGGCAGGACTGGCGCCCCGGGCACGAGCTCACACCCACGATGAAGCTGCGACGCCGGGTGGTCGACGATCTCTACGCGGCGGAGATCGAGCAACTCTTCGCCTGAACGTGGCCACCGGCCTCCGGTGGCGCGCCGCCGCGGCGCATCCACACAATGGGGCCATGCGTGAACTTCAGAGGACGATCATCGACCACCTCGGGGTGAAGCCCGAGATCGACCCGGCCGCCGAGGTCGACCGTCGGGTGCGGTTCCTCGTGGACTACCTGCGGGCGAGCGGCGCCAAAGGGTACGTGCTGGGACTGTCCGGCGGGGTGGACTCGACACTGGCCGGTCGTCTAGCCCAGCTCGCGGTGGAGCGGATCCGCGCGGAGGGCGGGGACGCGGTGTTCGTGGGGATGCGCCTGCCCTACCGGGTGCAGCACGACGAGGCCGACGCCGTCGCCGCGGTGGAGTTCGTCGACGCCGACGAGACCGTGACCGTGAACGTCGCACCGGGGGTCGACGCCCTCAACGGGGCGATCCGGGAGGGCACGGGGGCCGAGCTCACCGACTTCACGAAGGGCAACGCCAAGGCGCGCCACCGCATGGTCGCCCAGTACGCGCTTGCCGGGGACCGCGGACTACTGGTGATCGGCGCCGACCACGCCGCCGAGAACGTCACCGGGTTCTTCACGAAGTTCGGCGACGGCGCCGCGGACGTGTTGCCGCTGTCGGGCCTGAACAAGCGTCAGGGGCGCGCGCTGCTGCGCCACCTCGGTGCGCCCGAACAGCTGTGGGACAAGGTTCCCACCGCCGACCTGCTGGACGAGAACGAGGGCCAGACCGACGAGGACGAGCTCGGCCTGCGCTACGACGACATCGATGACTACCTCGAGGGCCGCGACGTCCCCGAGCACGTCGCGCGGACGATCGAGTCGGTGTGGCACCGTAACCGGCACAAGCGCACCACGCCGGTCGAGGTCTCGGACACGTGGTGGCGTCCGGGGGAGCAGACCGCTCTCGTGGTGATCGACATGCAGAACTCGTACTTCGAGTTCCCCGAACTGGCGACGGTGCGCGACGAGCTGGTGCCGCGGGTCAACGAGCTCATCCGTACCGCCCACGACGCCGGACGACCCGTCGTGCTGGTGCGCACCGAGCACTCCCGCGACAAGTCCACGTGGACGCTCAACATGTGCGAGGACGACCAGGGCTTCGCGTTCCCCGGCACCGAGCAGGCGCAGTTCCTCGACGAGTTGGCCACGGGCGATCACGTGGAGGTGGTCAAGACCCGCGACAGCGCCTTCTTCGAGACCGAGCTCAAGGCCCGGCTCGAGCAGCTCGGCGTGGACCACCTGCTGCTGTGCGGGGTGTCGACGCACAGCTGCGTGTCGCAGACGGCGATCGACGGATTCGCCGAGAACCTCCACGTCGCGGTCGCCCGCGGTGCCATCTCGTCGGACAACTCCGCCCTGTCGGAGGCGCTGCTGGACTTCTGCGCCGACCAGATGCGCCAGCCGATCATCGACCAGGAGGCCAGCCTCGAGCTCCTGCGAACCGGCGCCTGGCCCGACGGGGACTGACCCGACGGCCGCGGTCTAACCCACCGGCCGCGTGACGCGGCCGTCGGGGTAGCGGGCGAACCGGGTCTCGCCGCGCGGGTGGACGGGGTCGTTCTGCGGCAGGTCCCAGGTGCCGAACACGCCGGCGCGGTACTCCTGCATGGCGGTGACGATGTCCTCGCGGGTGTTGCCGACGAACGGCCCCTGCTGGACGACCGGGGCGCCGATCGGCCGGGCCTGCAGGACGAGGAACGACGCGCCCTCGTCACCGGCGGTCACGGTGACCGTCTCCGGGGCGAGGACGGCGGCGTCGTACCCCAACTGCCGGTCGTCGACCGTCAGCGGCCCGCCGTAGTTGTAGAGCACCCGGTTCGCCGAGGGGTCGGCACCGGGTAGCTCCGTGCTCACGCCGGGGTCGAGGGTGACGATCCAGATGGCCAGGTGGTTCTCCGGTCGCGCCGCCCAGGAGTGTGGGGGCGGGTCGAGCGCCCGCACGCCGTCGATCTCCCCGGCGATCAGGCGGAACCTCGCGGCGGCGCCATCGGCTCCGCGGACGACGACCGGGGTCTTCTCGGACCAGAACATGTCGAAGTGTGGCTCGGCGGACTTGTCCTCGGGTGCGAGGTTGAGCCAGATCTGGAACAGCTCCATGGTGTTGGGCCGCTCGGTGTCCAGGAGCGGGAACATCTCCGAGTGCGAGATCCCGGAGCCGGCGGTGAGCCACTGGGTGTCGCCGTGGCCGAAACGGGCCGCCGCGCCGAGGGAGTCGGCATGGTCGACCACGCCGTCGAGCACCACGGTCACGGTCTCGAACCCGCGGTGCGGGTGCTGGGGGAAGCCGGGGACGGTCTCACCGTGGTACATCGACCACCCGTCCTTGCCCGAGAAGTCCTGACCCAGGGACCGGCCTGCGAGGGAGGCGGCGGGACGCATGGTCTCGCCCTCGGCCGGAGGGAACTCGTCACGGTGATGGACGGCGAACAGGAACGGGTCGAGGCCCGGCCACTGGCCTCCGAGCGGGACGACCTGGCGGATGGCGGACATGGTTTCCTCCTGCGGTGCACGGGTGCCGGGGTGCACGGGTGAGCTGACACGACTTTTTGCTGTCACATCAGTTAACCGCGTGGGGCGTCGCGGTGTTCCCGCTGCTCCCTGAACTCCAGGTAGGCACGCCGCCCCAGGAACACCACCAGCAGCACCACGATCGCCGCGACGACGGCGTTGGACGCCCATCCCGCCACCGACTCGATCCGGTGCCACTGTCCCCCCAGGAGGTACCCGGCCACCACGAACAGCGAGTTCCAGATCAGACTGCCGGCCGTGGTGAGCAGCACGAACAGCAGGAGGCTCATCCGCTCCACACCCGCCGGGATGGAGATCAGGCTGCGCACGACGGGCACCATGCGACCGAAGAAGACCGCGCCCCGGCCGTGGCGGGTGAACCAACCCTCGGCCTTGTCGAAGTCCGCGACCTGGATCAGGGGGACCCGGTCGAACAGCGCGCGGACCCGCTCGGCACCGAGCCAGAAACCCAGACCGTAGGCGAGGATCGCCCCCAGCACGGACCCGAGGGTGGTCCAGAAGATCGCACCGGCGAGGGTGAACGTGCCCTGCGCCGCGCTGAACCCCGCCAGCGGCAGGATGACCTCGCTGGGGATGGGCGGGAAGACGTTCTCCAGACCCACGACGAGGGCCGCGCCGGGCCCGCCGAGCGCCTCCATGACGCCCACGGCCCAGCCGGCGATCCCGCCGAGATCACCCTCGGTCGAAAGGATCACAGGAGCGGCGACCTCGATCAGCCCCGCGCGACCACGCCGGTGACCGGGATCCGGCCGTCCACGGCCTGGCGGAAGTTGAGCACCGCGCGCTTGACGTGGTCGCCGGTGGTCACGACGACGGCGCCGGTGGTGCCGCGCTCCCGGAAGATCCGGTCGGTGAACTGGGCGTTCTGCACCGTGGAGGCGGAGTTCCCCTCCTCGGTGATCCGGAACGGCGCGATCCCGGCGCCACGCAGCCAGTCGCCCATCGCGCGTGCCTCGGTGCGCCCGTTCTGCGGCACGCCGCCGGTGACGATGATGCGGGCGGTCGGGTACGCCTGCGCCAACCGGTATCCGGTCCGCAGTCGCTCCTCGAGCACGGGGCGGATGCCGCCGTCGGGGAGAAGTCCGGCACCCAGGATGACGATGTCGGTGGTGAACGGGTTGACGGTGAGCACCGCGGGATCGTCCACGGTGGGGACCTCGAAGTCCCCACACAGCGCCAGCAGCTCCTGGCCGACGTTCTGGCAGCCGAGCATCGTCAGGCCGCTGTACAGCGCGACGCCCGACGGCACCTCGGCCGACCCGGCGGAGGCGGTGCCCGCTCCGGCGCCCAGCGCGAGAGCGGCGGCGGCCGCGACGGCGGCGAGACGCCTCTGAGTTCTACGCACGATAACGGTCCTCTCCCGAGCAGTGTCGTGACCCGTTGGTTATCGCATTGTGCGTGAAGGTCGTTACCTGTGACACGGGGAGGTCACGCGCGACCCGCGTACCCTTCACGGCTTGCCGGAAGGATACGACAGGGTCACGGCCGTGCGGTACCTCCGCGATGCCGACCCACACCTGCGCGCGCACATCGACGCCGTCGGTCCGTGCACCCTCACCCCGACGCCGGACACGGGGCCGCACACCCTCTTCGACCGGTTGGCCTCGTCGATCCTGTCCCAGCAGCTCTCGGTGAAGGCCGCCGCGACGATCGCGGGCCGGCTGCGCGGGCGGGCGACGAGCGACGCCCAGCTCGACCCCGCGCTCGTGGCCGCACTGTCCGACGAGGAGCTGCGGGCGTGCGGGGTCTCGCGGCCGAAGGTGGCCGCCCTGCGGGACCTCGCCGATGCGGTGCGTGGGGGTCGGATCCCCACGCTGGGGGAACTGAGGGACTACGACGACGACGAGGTCATCTCCTCCCTGACGACGGTCCGCGGGATCGGCCGGTGGACCGTGGAGATGCTGTTGATTTTCCTGTTGGACAGACCCGACGTGTTCCCCGTGGCCGATGTCGGGGTGCGGCGGGGTTTCGAACGGGTGCTGGGTCTGGACGACAAGGCCTCCCCCGCGATGATGCTGGACCACTCGGCCGGCTGGGCACCGTACCGGTCGGTGGCGTCCTGGTACCTGTGGCGGGCGGTGGACCAGACGGGCGAGGCGGCCCCGGCGCCCACCTCCTCGTCCTAGGCTTCACGACCATGGCGAACCTCTACTGGGAGCGGGTGCGGGCGGCGACGGCCCGCGCCGCGGCGGGCGCACGAGACGTCAACCGTCATCCCACGTCGGTCGAACTGCTGCGGCGGGCCCGGCGGGCCCTGCCCGGGGACGCCGGTTTCGGCGACCCGCTCTCGGCCGCCGGCCGCGACAGCGCGGGGACGATCGCCCGGGTGGCCGGCCGGCTGTTCGACGAGCAGCCCACCGCGTCCCGGGAGGTGACGCTCGGCGGGCTCCAGGTGTGGCACGCCGTGCTCGAGCGCACGGGGCGGGCCGGCGGCGGGAGCGAGGTGACCATCGTGTTCACCGACATCGTCGGGTTCTCCGACTGGGCGATGCGCGCCGGCGATGAGGAGTCGCTGCAGCTCCTCCGACGGGTCGCCGCGGCCACCGAACCCGAGGTGCTCGCCCACCGTGGCGCCGTCGTCAAACGTCTCGGCGACGGACTGATGGCCACGTTCCCGTCTCCCCAGCTGGCGCTGGACGCGGTGGCCGCCTGCCTGGACGGGGTCGCCGGCGTGGAGGTGGCGGGCTGGCGTCCGCGGTTGCGGGTCGGCGTCCACACCGGGCGCCCGCGCCGGATCGGGGACGACTATCTCGGCATGGACGTCAACGTCGCCGCGCGGCTCGCGGAGAAGGCCGGCGCGGGCGAGATCCTCATCAGCGAGTCCACCCGCGCCGGACTGGACCCCGACAGCGTGGCGACCCGCCCCAAGCGGACCTTCCGGTGGGGCGGGGTCAAGGGTGTGCCCGACGGGATCGCCGTCTACGTGGCGACCCCGCGCTGAGGAGTTCGGCGGGACCGGGAGCGGGGAACCCGCCATCCGCCGCCCCACCCCGGAACCGGCCGGACCACCGCCGACCACCGGCATCCGGTAGAACGGACGCATGGCAACCACCAATTTCAAGGGCAACCCCGTCAGCACGTCCGGCGAGCTCCCCGCCGTCGGCTCCAAGGCCCCGGATTTCGAACTCGTCGGCACCGACCTCGCTCCCGTGACCTCCGGGTCGCTGGCCGGCAAGAAGCTCATCCTCAACATCTTCCCCAGCGTCGACACGGGCGTGTGCGCCCAGTCGGTGCGCACCTTCCACGAGAAGGCCTCCGGCCTGGAGAACACCGAGGTCGTCAACATCTCGGCCGACCTGCCGTTCGCGCACAAGCGCTTCTGCGCCGCCGAGGACATCGAAAACGCCACCGCCGGCTCGACCTTCCGCAGCGACTTCGCCGCGGACTACGGCGTCAAGATGACCGACGGCCCCATGGAGGGCCTGCTGGCCCGCTCGGTCGTCGTGGTCGACGCCGAGGGCAAGGTCGTCTACACGCAGCTCGTCGACGAGATCACCACTGAGCCGGACTACGACGCCGCGCTCGCCGCCGTGAACTGAGCGCACCGCAGCGAACGACGAGGCCCGCCCCCGACGAACGGGGGCGGGCCTCCTCGTGTGGTCTACCGCGCCGCGACTCAGGCGCTCGCGTCCACCAGGGAGAAGCGGCGGGTGGCCTGCTCGAGCTGATCGAACAGCGTCGCCAGCTCCTCGGAGCGGCGCTCCGCGGGCTGCACGCCCTCGGGGCCGAACTCGGTGAACAAGCTCAGCGAGATCTGCTGACGCACGCCGTACATGTGGAAGTTGGCCACTATCTGCCGCCAGTGCTCCACGGCGCGCACACCACCCTCGGCTCCGTAGGAGACAAAGGCGACGGGCTTGTTCGCCCACTCGCTACCGAGCGAGTCGAAGGCGTTCTTCAGGCCGCCCGGGACGCTGTGGTTGTACTCGGGGGTGACAAAGACGAAGGAGTCGTACGAGTCGATGGTCGAACTCCAGCGCTGCACCCGCTCGTCGGAGTATTGCTTTTTCGCCGCGCCCGGCACCGTGGCCGAGGTGAGCAGCGGGACGTCGAACGACTTGAGGTCGACCAGCTCATAGGTGGCGTCCTGCCGCGCCTGCGATTCCTGCGCGACCCACTCGGCCACGGTCTGCCCGGAACGCTCCTCTCGGATGCTGCCCAGAATGATGCCGATCTTCACGTACGGTCCCCTCTCGTCGTGCGGGTTACTGACGACGAGAACACTACTTGATTGACGTGACACCTACTACCGGTGGCCGTAGACCGTGACCGTCGCCACGGCACAGACACGCCCCCGCTCGTCCCTCGTCGTCACCTGGGCGATGCCCCAGCTCCGCCCGTCGTGCAGGACCTCGGCCCGGACCGTCACCGGCTGCACCAGCGGGATCTGACGCACGTACCGCACGTCGAGTGAGGACGAGCTGACCTCGCGTTCGTGCGGGAACACCGCGGCCCCGGCGACCTCCGCGGCCGCCGCGAACACGCCGCCGTGCAGATTCCCCAGCGGGTTGGCCAGCGCCGGCTCCGGCGCGATCACGCCCTCCACGACGCGGGTTCCGCCCGGGCCGTCGTCCCGCTCGTCCAGCGTCAGGCACAGGACCTCGGCCAGCGTTCCCGGCGCGAGTCTGGACGGCCACGGCGGCTCGTCGTCGTACCCGTCCGGGTCCACGGCTCCCGCGATCTCCATGGATTTGACCAGTCCGGAGGCGATCACCCCGCCGTCGTCGTCGACGACCTCACCGCGCGTCGTGAGGCAGTGACCGTCGTCGCCCAGGTGGTCCGTGCGGATGCCCAGTCCCGCCGATCCCGCGCGCGGGCGCGCCAGCAGGTCCATCCGCAGCTCGGTGGTGACCGTCCACATCCCCTCGGGGCGCCGGCGGTGGTTCTCCGACCCCAGGCCCGAATCCACCAGGACCGCCAGACCGCCGGTGGCGAAACGCCCCGACGGGTCGGTGAACTGGTCGGCGACCGGCTGGTGCCAGCTCACCGAACCGTCCGGGTTCGGGCTGAACGTCAACCCCAGGCGGGGCTCCGGACCGTCGTGCTGCGATTCTCTCACCCGCCGACGCTAACACGTGTTCTCGTTCACTCCCCGCGACCGCGCGCGCCGGATCGCGTCCGCACAATGGAGTCGTGCTACTGAACCGCGAGGCCCTCACGACCCCCCGCCGCTGGCCCATCCGCGTCGCCACGACCGTGATCGCCACCGGCATCGTCATCCTCGTGCTGGCGGCAGCGGCGGGCGGTGCGTGGCTGCTCCTGCGGTCGGCCGTGCACGGCGCGATCGACTCCGCCGACCGCTCCCGGGCGGTCGAGGTGGCGGGTGGGCTGGCGGCCCGGGGTCCGAAGGCGTCCCTCGAGCTGGTCTCCGAACCGCTGTCCGGGGTGGACCTGGTGCGGGTCGTGGCGCCCGACGGCCGCGTCCTGGCCGGTCAGGTCACCCGCGGGCTCGAGAACGTCCCCGCGCTCCCCTCTCCCGCCCCCGGTCAGGTCATCCAGCGCGACCTCGACGCCCCGAACGGCGCCGACCTCCGCCTCACCTCCGTCGGCGTGGAGGTCCGCGGGGGAACGTTCGCCGTGGACGTGGCCACCGACACCGACCGCTACGACTCCCTCCTGGCCACCGGCGCGGTGCTGTTCCTGGCGTTCGTCCCCGTCGCCGGCCTGGCCACAGCCGTGTTCGTCCACTACGCCATGGGGCGGGTGCTGCGGCCGGTCGAGTCGATCCGCTCCCGCGTCGCCGAGATCTCCGCCTCCGGCCGTGGCGAGCGGGTCCCGGTCCCCGAAGCCGAGGACGAGATCTCCCGCCTGGCCCGGACGATGAACGCCATGCTCGCGCGCCTCGACGCCGCCCGCACCGCACAGGTCGCGTTCGTCGGTGACGCCTCGCACGAGCTGCGCAGCCCGCTGTCCACGCTGTCGACGATGCTCGAACTGTCCTCCACCTCCGGCACCCCGGTGGACGTGGAGACCGTCGACGAACTGCTCCTGCCGGAGGTGCAGCGGATGCGCACGATGGTCGAGGACCTGCTCCTGCTGGCCAAGAACGACGAGCGCGGCCGGCCGCTGCGCCGCGACGACGTGGACCTCGACGACATCGTGCTCTCCGAGGCCGCCCGGCTGAGGGGCCTCGTCGGCGGAGGCAACGGAGGCGACGGCAGCGGCGGGCTCGAGGTGGCGGCCTCGGTGGAGCCCGCGCGCCTCGTGGGCGACGCCGATGCCCTGCAGCGCGTGGTGCGCAATCTCGTCGACAACGCCCGCCGCCACGCGCGCGACCGGATCGCGCTGCGGCTCACCGTCGACCGCACGACCCCCGGGGCGCCGCGCGCGGTGGTGTGTGTGGACGACGACGGCGAG
The DNA here is from genome assembly GCF_017168155.1 of Dietzia sp. KRD202. Taxonomy (NCBI): domain Bacteria; kingdom Bacillati; phylum Actinomycetota; class Actinomycetes; order Mycobacteriales; family Dietziaceae; genus Dietzia; species Dietzia sp. KRD202. The sequence continues at coordinate 79,635 of NZ_JABFAN010000009.1, forward strand.
GGCGTTCCGCCTGATCAGCGGGATTCGGTGTTCGATCGCTTCGCCCGCCTGGACGCGGACCGCGCGCGGGGCAAGGGCGGATCGGGCCTGGGTCTGGCGATCGTCGCCGAGATCACCCGCTCCCACGGCGGCTCGGTCCGGGCGGAGGGCGCCCCCGGCGGGGGCGCGAGGTTCGTGGTCGAGCTGCCGGTCGAGTCACTGGACGACGACGTCGACGACATCCCCACCGGCCCGGCCCGGCCCGCCTGAGCGGTCATCCCGCACAGGGTCCCGCCCCCTGCGCCCGCGCACATCCGCTCCCGCGCCTGGCGTCTCGCTCGCGCGCCTGTACACATCAACAACAGCCGCCCGCAACCATGGCGTCTGGCCTGCGCATCGGTTCACGCGAGACGCCATGGTGGCGAGCGGCTGTGGCAGGACGGATGGCCACGCGCAGACGCCGGCGAGGAGTGGGCGAAGTGGCCCGGCTCAGGGGCGCGCCGCGACGCTGTCCACCAGTCGGTAGCCCTGCCCGCGGACGGTCTCGATGGCGCGGGCCCCGAACGGGGCGTCGATCTTGCGTCGCAGGTAGCCGACGTACACCTCGACGATGTTGTCGTCACCGTCGTAGGCGGCGTCCCACACGGCCCGCATGATCTGGACCTTGGACACCACCTGGTTGCGATGGCGGATGAGGTACTCGAGCACCGCGTATTCACGCGCGGTCACGGTGATCCGCGTATCTCCGCGGCGGACCTCCCGCGCGGCCGGGTCCACCACGAGGTCGCCGGCCTCGAACGTCGCCGGGCGCTCCGGCGCCCCCCGCCTCACCAGAGCCCGGAGTCGGGCCTCGAGGACGACGAACGAGAACGGCTTGACCAGGTAGTCGTCGGCGCCCAGGTCGAAGGCGTCGGCCTCGTCGTATTCGCCGTCCTTGGCGGTGAGCATGAGCACCGGGGTCCAGACCTCGCGGCGTCTCATCTCGCGGACGACGTCGTACCCGCTGCGCCGCGGCATCATGATGTCCAGCACGACCACGTCGAAGTCGTCGGCGCAGGCCATCTCGAGGCCCTCCTCACCGTCGGCGGCGGTCTCCACGGCCCAGCCGCCCGTGACGAGTCCCCGGCGCACGCTCTCGCGCAGCGCCGGCTCGTCGTCGACCACCAGGACCCGCATCGGCGTGTCGTCCTACCCCTCGGGGTCGATCTCCTGGTCCATCCGCTCTGCGGGGACCAGCGAGTCGGCGTGCCGCCGGACCACCTTCGCGGGGACCCCGGCCACGGTGGTGTGGGGCGGGACCTCGTGCAGGACCACCGATCCCGCGGCCACCCTGGAGCAGGCGCCCACCCGGACATTGCCCAGCACGATCGATCCCGCGGACAGCAGCACGCCGGAGCCGATCTTGGGATGACGGTCGCCGTCCTCGTTGCCGGTGCCGCCGAGGGTGACGCCCTGCAGGATGGACACGCCGTCGCCGATCACGCAGGTCTCGCCCACGACGATCCCGGTGGCGTGGTCGACGAGGATGCCCGAGCCGACACGGGCCGCGGGATGGATGTCCATCGCGAACACCTCGGAGATCCGGCTCTGCAGGAACGACGCCGCCATGACGCGCCCGGAGTTCCACATCTCGTGGGCCACGCGGTGCACCTGCAGGCCGAGGAAGCCCTTGGCGAAGAGGTAGGGCACCAGGTAGTTGGGGTACGCGGGGTTGCGCTCGAAGCTCACCACGAGGTCGGCCGCGACGGCCTCCAGAACGTGGGGATGCTCCACCAGCACCGCCCGGATCTCCTTCTCCAGCACGTGCCGACCGATCTCGGGGGTCGCGACCCGGGAGGCGGCGAGGCGCGCGAGGGATTCGCCGAGGTCATCACAGCCGTCGATGAGGTCCAGGACCAGTCCCGCGATCAGCGGTTCGTTCCTGCTCGAGGTCGCGTCCAGCGACAGGCGGTTCCAGACGGCGCGGACGGAGGAGTCGGCCTCTGCCCGCGGGACGCACGGGTTCTCGGTGCTCATCTCGATGGTCACCTGATACAGCGTATGCCTGCCCCGGCGGTCGGGGCGAGTCACACCTCCCTCGACGGCCCGCTCCCCGCGCGGCAGGATGGGGCCATGATCCTCATCAACGTGCGTTTCGACGTCAAGCCCGAGTTCGCCGAGTCCTGGCTCGAGTTCACCCGCGAGTTCACCGAGGCCACCCGCGCCGAGCCGGGCAATCTCTTCTTCGACTGGTACCGGTCGCCGGAGTCCCCGAACACCTTCCTGCTGTGCGAGGCCTTCCGGGAGGGCGACGCCCCCGCCCAGCACGTGAACTCCGACCACTTCGCCGAGTTCACCGGCTCGGCCGCCCCGCACCTCGAGCGGACCCCGCGGATCATCAACACCACCGCCGAGGGCGAGGAGTGGGGGACGATGGGCGAGATCACCGTCGAGTAGGCGACGACCCCGCCGGACGTCGCGTCAGATCGAGCTGCCGAGCGCCGACTGCGCGAGAGCGATCGGGTCGACCGGCCACCACTGGCCGTAGTCGAGCGCGTAGACACGGTTGAGGTCGGACACGACCCCGCCGACGGTGACCTGCTGGCGGACCGGCAGCTGGTGGATCGTCGCGCTCGGGTTGAGGCGCCCACCGGAGCCCCAGTCGTGCTGCCAGAAGTACCGCCCGAGGCCGGTCTGACGGCACCAGTCGATGGTGGGGGCGTTGGCGTACACGCCGAGCTCCATCCCCGCGCCGTGGAGATGGGCGCGCCAGCGCTCAAGGTACGGGCGGATCTGGTTGTCGAACTGCCACCGGGTGGGGTTGTCGTCGATCGCGACGTACATCGGCACGCCGGACGGCCCGCCGGCCTCGCGGTGGATCCGGATCCCGATCGGGGCGTGGCGGTCGCCGCCCGCGGCGCCTTCCCTCCAGTCGGCGGTCTCGGCACGCCCGTACTGGTAGCAGGAGACCATGTTGAGGCCACTGCGGCGGAAGTCGTCGACCTCGCGGCGCAGCAGCGGCTTGCCCGTCATCCACTCGGCGCCGGGGCGACGGTTGGAGCAGTACCGCACGGCGCCCATGTGGCCGGCCGCGCGGATCGACGCCGCCGACGGCGGGCCGGAGGCGTAGTCGAGCAGTGTGCCGATCGGGACGCCGACACCCGCCCCCGGCAGCGCACCGAGCCCGGCGGGGATCGAGGACTGGGCACCCACCGCGGGGGTGATGCCCGCGGCGAGGGCGCCCGCCCCGGCGGCGCCGATGCCGGCGCGGCGCAGGAAGGTTCGGCGGTCGAACGTCATGGGGCTACTCCGGGATCTCGAGGAAGGGGCACGCGGGGGCACGTGTGACACGTGGGACCCGCACACCCGACGAGTGTGTCACAAGGACGTCGCGAAGGATATCCCGGCGTTACCACACGGACGGACCACCACAGCGCAGGCACGGCTGGTTGACTGATGTTCATGACTCGAGCGCACAGATGGTCCGCCACCGACATCCCAGACCAGACGGGCCGGACCTTCGTGGTCACGGGCGCCAACGGCGGGATCGGGCTGGCCACCACCGCCGCACTCACCGCCCGGGGCGCCCGGGTCGTCATGGCCTGCAGGAACGAGGAGAAGGCGCAGGAGGCGCGCGCGACGCTCCCCGCCGGTGACCGGGAGCGCGCGCAGGTTCGCCTGCTCGACATGGCGGACCTGGACTCCGTCGACGCGTTCGTGGCGGCCACGGCGGCGGAGGGTGCGCCGGTCGACGTGCTGATCAACAACGCCGGCGTTATGAACATCCCTCACGCCCGCACCGCGCAGGGACACGAGATGCAGTTCGGGGTCAACGTGCTGGCACATCACGCGCTCACCCTGGGGCTGGAGCAGATGCTGACGGACCGGGTCGTGTGGCTGGGCTCGCTCGCCCACCTGCGCGGACGACTCGACTCCGACGATCTCGACATGGACGTGCGCGGCTACCGCCCCATGGCGGCGTACGCGGACTCCAAGTTGGCGTGCATCATGCTGGGCTACGAGTGGCAGCGCCATTTCGAGCGGTCCGGCAGCGGGCTGCGGTCGGTCGCCGCCCATCCCGGTTACACGGCGACCGACCTCATCCGCCAGAGCGGTAACCCGCTGGCGGACCGCTTTTTCGAGTTGGGCAACTCCATCACGTGGGCGGGCCTGACACCGGAGATGGGTGCGCTGTCCGTGCTGTACGCGGCGACGGTGCCCGGCCTCGCCGGTGGCGAGTTCGTCGGCCCCGATCGCCTCGGGGGCCTGCGCGGGCATCCGAAGCCCGCCCGGTCGGGTCGCCGTTCGCACGACCGGACCACGGCCGCCGCACTGTGGCGGCGGTGCACGGAGATGGCCGCGTTCCAGCGGGCATGACGAGGGTCACGACGACGACGAGGTCATCCCCCGCAGAGTGGTGACCGTGGTCGGCCGGTGGCCGGGATGGGTCAGCCGAGCCCGGCCGCGGCCAGCCCGTCGCGCAGCCTGGTCAGGTGCTCGGGCGGCCCCTGGAGGAGGGGCATGCGCAGGCGGTCCGAGCCGATGAGGCCGGCCTCCTTCAGCGCCGCCTTGACCTGGATGGCGCCCTGCGAGGTGTGCATGATCGCGTCCACGGCCGGGATGAGGCGGGTGTGGATCTCGCGGGCCCTCGGCAGGTCGCCGGCGTCGACGGCGTCGATCATCGCCCGGTAGTCGTCGCCGGCGACGTGGCCGACGACCGAGACGATGCCGGTGGCACCGAGGGCCAGGAAGGCCAGGTTGAGCACGTCGTCGCCGGAGAACCAGAGCAGGTCCGTCTCCGCCATGAGTCGGCTGGCCTCGAACAGGTCACCCTTGGCGTCCTTGACCGCCCGCACCCGGGGGATCTCCGCCATCCGCCGGATGGTGTCCGTCGCCAGGGCGGTGCCGGTGCGGCCGGGGATGTCGTAGGCCATGATCGGGCGGTCGGCCGCCTCGGCGATCATCCGGAAGTGCTCGACGATCCCGTGCTGGGTGGGCTTGTTGTAGTACGGGGTCACCACGAGCAGGGAGTCGGCGCCACGGGCGATCATCTCGCGCGCCGCACGCATCGAGTGCTCGGTGTCGTTGGTGCCGCAACCGGCCATGACCTTCACCCGGTCGCCGACGGCCTCGACGACGGCGGCCACGCTGTCGTAGTCCTCGTCGTCGGTGGTCGTCGCGGACTCGCCGGTCGTGCCGTTGACCAGCAGTCCGTCGTGGCCGTGATCGGCGAGATGGACCGCGAGCCGCTGCAGGCCGTCGAAATCGATCGAGCCGTCGTCATGCATGGGGGTCACCATCGCGGTGATGACCCGACCGAAGGGATTGTCCGACATGCGCACCAGACTAAGCCACGGTGACGCGGTCGGGAGATTCCGACGTGAGGGGTGCCCACGGGACTAGGGTCGTCAGCACCCCGGCGCCGGGGACCGGCGTCCACCACCGAGACCGCGGAGGCGATTGTGACCGACCAGACCCGACCCGACGACCCCGCGCGCATCCCGGAGGAGCCCCCGGAGTCGTTCGGCAACACCATCGACGGATCGGGGGCCGGCGACGGCAGCACCTCCCGGGGCGGGGACGAGGCGGACACCGCCACCGGGTCCGCCGCCACCGAGTCCGCCGCCGACCGGGCCGCCGGGGGCGCGACCCCGCACGACTCCGCGGGAGCGGCGAGCTCAGCTGCGACGTCCGGCGCGGGCGGGGACGGCGCCGCCGAGCGCGCCGAGCAGAAGAGGGTGTACCAGACCCCTGAGCAGCCGGATCACGCCGTGGGCGGCTCGGACGGTACGGCAGACGGCCAGTAGCGGGGCCTGACGTGGCCATCGCCCTGACGCTCACGCTGGCGTTGGTACTGCTCATCAGTGCCAACGCCCTGTTCGTGGCCGTCGAGTTCGGGTTCCTCACCGTCAACCGGGACGACGTGCGTGCGGCCGGCTCGGAGGGCGATCGCATCGCCACGACCCTCGACGGGTCCCTGGCCAGGACCTCGACGAACCTGTCGGGGGCCCAGCTGGGCATCACGGTCAGCAGCCTCCTGGCGGGATACCTCACCGGTCCCTCCGTGGGGGAGCTGATCACCGGCGCCCTCGGCCTGTCGGGGATGTCCGAGCCGGCGGCCCGCGGCATCGCGATGACGGTGGCCTTCGTCGTCGTCACCTTCCTCCAGATGGTCTTCGGCGAACTGGTCCCCAAGAACTGGGCCATCGCCGCTCCGATGCGGGTCGCGCGGCTGGTCGTGATCCCCCAGAGGATCTTCATGGCGGTGTTCGGCTGGCTGGTCACGGGCCTCAACACCACCGCCAACGTCGTCCTGCGGTTGCTCGGGTTCACCCCGCAGGAGGAACCCGGCGAGGCACGGTCACCCGAGGAGCTGCGGGCGTCGGCCGCGCGGTCGGGCCGTCAGGGCGCGATGGACCCGCACACGGCCGAGCTGGTGACCCGCTCGATCTCGTTCGGGGAACACCGCGCGGCGGACGTGATGGTGCCCCGTCCGCTGGTGACGTTCCTGCGTGACCACACCGCGCAGGACCTGCTCGACACGGTGGCCGCGACGGGCCGGTCGCGGTTCCCCGTCCTCGGCGCGACCGTCGACGAGGTGGTGGGCGTCGTCCACTACCGGCAGGCGTTGGCCGTGCCTGTCGACGAGCGCGCCCGGACGCCGGTGCGGGAGATCGCCACCGAGGCGACCGTGGTGTCGGAGGTGATGACGCTCGACCCGCTCATGCGGCTGCTCCGTCAGACCGATCTGCAGATGGCCGTGGTGGTGGACGAGTTCGGCGGGACCGCGGGGATCGTCACCCTGGAGGACCTGGTGGAGGAGATCGTCGGCGAGATCGATGACGAGCAGGACCGTGCGTCGCGCACCCACGAGTGGGTCGACGACGACACCGTGCTCGTGGGCGGGATGATGCGGCCCGACGAACTGGGCGCCATCCTGCGACTGGAGATCCCGCCGGTGGAGACGGTGTCCACCCTGTCCGGGCTCCTGTCCGAGGCGGTGGACCGACTCCCCCGGGTCGGCGACGAGACCGAGTTGGACGCGCACGACCACATCAACCGCGACGACGACGACCTGCCGACGCGGGCGCGTGTGCGCCTGCGGGTGGAATCAGTGCGCGCGCACCGGGCCGAGCAGGTGCGCGCCATCGTCCTGCGGGACGAGCCCGAGGCGGTGGACCCGGATGAGTGACGGCGTGGCATTGCTGGTCCTGGTGGCCCTCCTGCTGGGCAACGGGTTCTTCGTCGCCGCGGAGTTCGCGATGGTCTCCGCGCGGCGCGACAACCTGGAGCCGCACGCGGCCGAGGGCAGCACGCGCGCACTGTGGTCGCTGCGCGGCATGGAGAACGTGTCGCTGTCGCTGGCGGCCACGCAGCTCGGCATCACGGCCTGCTCGTTGCTCATCGGCGCGGTCGGCGAACCCGCCATCGCCCATCTCATCGAGCAGCCGCTGGGCTGGTTGGGCGTGTCCACCGGGTTCGCGCACCCGATCGCTCTGGTGATCTCCCTGCTCATCGTCACGTTCCTGCACATGGTGCTCGGCGAGATGGTGCCCAAGAACATGGCGATCGCCCGGCCCGCGGCCGCGGCCCTCCTGCTCGGCCCGGTCCTGCGGGTCTTCGTGCTGGTGTTCCTGCCCGCGATCTGGCTGATGAACAAGTCCGCGGACGCGGTGGTGAGGTACGTACTGCGGGTGGAACCGCGTTCCGAGGTGGAGACCACTTTCACGGTGGACCAGATGCACGGGATGGTCGCCGCGGCCGGGGACTCCGGCCTCCTCGACGAGGACGAGACGCTGCTGCTCGAGGGCGCGCTCGAGTTCGATCACGTCACCGCCGCCGACGTCCTCCGGCCGATCGCGGAGGTGGACTCGATCGAGGAGGACTGGTCCACCGGTGACGTGCAGCAATTGTGCGTGCGGACGGGGCACTCGCGGTTCCCGGTGCGCCGCGGAGGCGCGTACGTCGGCTACGTCCACGTCAAGGACACCCTCGGCGACGACCTGTCCCAGCCTCTGCGCCGGGATCGGATCCGCGATCTGGGGATCGTGCCCGCGGAGACCCCTCTCGACGACGTCCTGGAGGCGATGCAGCGGGCCCGGGCCCACCTGGCGGTCGTCGACGATCGCGAACACGGCGAACCCGATCCGGGCGGGCTGCTGGTCCTGGAGGACGTCCTCGCCGAACTCGTCGGCGAGGTCAGGGATGCGACGCCCGGAGCCGAGCAGTAGGGCGCCCGAGCAGCAGGAAGGGCCCCGAGGATTTACCGGACCTTGTCGGGGTTGGTGTCGAGCACCCGACCGAGGGTGTTGTCCACGACGATCTGCGCCACCCCGCTGTATGTGGCCACGCCTACTCGCACCGTGGTGGCCAGCGCGTTCTGCAACATCGTGGAACCTCCTGCTAGTCGGTGTGACACCCGTCACTCTACGCTCGTCGGCGGCGGGCCGCTGACAGATAAACAAAATTTCTGGACAGTCGTTCTGAACGATCGCCCGAACGGTTGCCCCAGACCCTAAGGCGCCGCCTCAATTGCCGCCACCGATGGGGGCGTCGTTCGGACTGCCGTTCGGGCCGCGCCATTGGCCGATGCTATAGTTGATGCGTCATCCATAACCGGGGAGGGGGCGTCGAGCCCATGTCCGACATCCGTATCCACCGGTCCCGGTCGCGCTCGCACGACGCCGGCGGGTGGCTGGACTCCCGCCACTCCTTCTCGTTCGGCAACCACCAGGACCCGATGAACACGCACTTCGGCCGCCTGCTGGCGAACAACGACGACCGCATCGCCCCCGGCTCCGGATTCGACACGCACGGCCACCGCGACATGGAGATCGTCACCTGGGTACTGTCCGGCTCGCTCGTGCACCAGGACTCCGAGGGGCACAGCGGGATCATCTATCCCGGACTCGCGCAGCGGATGAGCGCGGGTTCGGGGATCCTACACTCCGAACGCAACGACGGCTGGCGTGACGGCTCGGTCCGCACCGAGGCCGCCCCCGCCGACCCGGTCCACCTCGTCCAGATGTGGGTCGTCCCGGACGAGACCGGCGGGGATCCCGGGTACGAACAGCTGGAGATCGAACCGGCGGAGCTGGAGAACCAGCTCGTCGTCGTCGCCGGAGGGCTACCCACCCACGCCGACCGCGCCGCCATCCGGATCCGCAACCGCACGTCCGCGCTGCACGCCGCGCGACTGGGACCCGGACGGACCGTCCAGCTCCCCGATGCGCCCTACCTTCATCTCTACGTGCCCCTGGGCTCGGTGGCGCTGGAGGGCGCGGACCGACTGGACACCGGCGACGCCGCACGGATGACCGCCGCCGGGGGGCGGCGTGTCACCGCCGGCGACCACGGCGCCGAGATCCTCGCGTGGGAGATGCACGCGGGCATGACGATGCTCGACGTCCGCGGCCACTAGCTGCTCTTGTCCTCCGCGGCCGTCCCCTTGTCGTCGCCGGCCGACTGGGGGGCACCGTCGTCCTGCTCCCCGTCCCCCGGGATGTGGTAGAGCGGGTGCACCGGCTCGGGCGAGGGCGCCTCCTCGTGCTTCTCGAGCTCCTCGGCCGAGTAGGCGCGGTGCCACTGGCGGGTGATCGTGGGCGGCCTCTCCCCCATGTCGCTGCTGATCCCGCGGACCAGGCTGTACATCATCACGAAGCCCATGATGAAGAACGGCAGGCCGATGACGGTGATGACCTCCTGCAGCGCGGTGAGCCCACCCTCGCCGGTACCGGCGAGGATCGTCGCGCCGACCGCGCCCATGAGCACACCCCAGATGACGCGCTGGTGGGTCGGCGAGGCCTGGACCTCGTCGTCCTTACCGGAGGCGATCATGTCCACGACCATCGACGCGGAGTCGACCGACGTGGTGAAGAAGATGACGACGAGGACGACTGCCAGCCCGGAGATGAAGGTCGCCAACGGGTAGTTCGACAGGAACGCGAACAACGCACCCGGGATGTCGCCGTCATCGACCACGGCCTCGACCAGACCACCGGAGCCGAAGAGCTCGATGTGGAACGAGGCCATGCCGAAGATCCCGAACCACAGCACCGAGAACGCCACCGGCAGGCCGAGTACGCCGAAGACGAACTGCCGGATGGTGCGGCCACGACTGATCCGGGCGATGAAGATGCCGACGAAGGGCGACCACGTGATGGTCCAGGCCCAGTAGAAGACGGTCCAGGTGTTCTGCCACGACGCCAGGTCGTCGGAGGCCGGGAAGACGTTGTTCCACAGCGCCAGCTCCGGCAGGGTCGACAGGTAGACGCCCAGCGACTCGACCGTGCCCTTGAGCAGGAACAGTGTGGGGCCGGTGACCAGGACGAAGATGAGCAGCGCGACGGCCATCGCGATGTTGAGATTGGACAGGCGCTTGATGCCCTTCTCCAGGCCCAGGGCCACGGAGATGCAGGCGACGGTGGTGACCACCGCGATGATGAGCACCTGCACGACCGGTGACATCGCGATCCCGAACAGTTCGTTCAGACCCGCGTTGATCTGCAGGGTCCCCAGACCGACCGACGTCGCCACGCCGAACACGGTGCCGACCAGTGCCACGATGTCGATCGTCTTGCCGAGCGGGCCGAAGATCTTGTCCCCGAGCAGCGGGGCGAAGATCGAGCTCACCCGCGGCGGCATCTTGCGCTTGTAGATGAAGTACGCGAAGGCGAGCGCGGGCAACGCGAAGATCGTCCAGGTGTGCAGGCCGAAGTGGTACAGCGTGAACGCCATCGCCTCGGTGGCCGCGTCCCGACTGCCGGGCTCGACGCCGCCGCGCGGCGGCGTCGCGAAGTGGGAGATGGGCTCCGCCACGCCCCAGAACATGAGGATGGTGCCGATCCCGGCCGCGAACAGCATGCCGAACCAGGTGAGTGTGGAGTGCTCGGGCAGCTCGTCGTCCCCGCCCAGGCGGACGTGACCGAACCGGCTGAGCGCGATCCAGATGAGGAAGCCGAGGAACGCGGTGACCCCGAAGATGTAGAACCAACCGAGGTTGGTCATGATCCAGCCGGACGCGGTGCCGAATACGCTGCCCACCCATTCGCCGGCGAAGAACGTCACCACGACGAAGGCCACGATGACCCCGACGGTCGTGAAGAACACCCCCGGATCGGTCTTGAGCCTCAGTGCTCTCAGTATCCGTTCGGACATGCTCTCCCCCGTCGTCTCGGCTCTACCCGGGCGCCGGTGCCGCCGGATCGAGTGGTTCAGTCAGAGTGCTGCTTCTACTTATTGTCGGGCTTCTAGTACGCGAAGTTGTGTACCACGAATACCTTCCCGCCGCTCGAATAGGCGATTCCCATACCGGCGGACCGGTACCCGGGATCGAGGAGGTTTTCGTTGTGTCCGGGCGAGTTCTTCCACAGGTCGACGAGGCAGGTCGCGCCGCAGTGGGTCCCGGCGGCGACGATGTTCTCCCCGTAGCCACGGCCGATCAGGGCGGTGTTGTGGACCACCTCGTCGCGGGCGGCGAGTCGGTCGGCCCAGGCCTGGGCCTCACGGTCGAGTTCCGGGTTGGGCGCCAGCGTCCCGAGCGCGCGGCCGATGCGGTACGCGTCGATCTCGCGGACGATGCCCTCGCGCAACCCGCCGCCGACGGCCAGGGCGGTGATGTCCTGGTAGGCCATCTCGCTGGAGCCGACCGCAGCCCACGCCTCGGGAGGCAGTGCGGCCCGCACCTGGGAGACGAGACCGTCCACCTGGGGGACCAGGTGGGCCGGGATCAGGTGCTGCGGGATGAAGGACGGCAGGGTCCGGTCAGCCGTCTGGGCAGAGGCGGTCGCGGCCCCACCCAGAAGGGTGGCGGCGGTGACGGCGATCGTCGCGAGTGACGCGATGGGACTGGTGCGCATGGTGGTGATCATGCCGTCTCGGTGCGCCTGAAGCGAACCGATTGGCCGATGAGGTAACAGGACGGGCGCGGGACGGCGTCAATGCTGTGACCAGCAGATATCAGCGATGCTGGTGTGACTGGAGTGGCTCACGGGGTACGAGGAACCGACCCGCTCCGGGGAGCACCTCGACGGTCACCGGAAGGGGCGCGATGGCGTCCCCGTCGGCGAAGGCCTCGACGTCCGCGGCCTCGAGTCGGACCGTCCGGCACCGCCTCGTCGACACGCCGCGCAGACCCACGTGGGCACCGGAGTAGATCGAGGGGAAGTGCCGCATGAAGCGGAGTTTGGAGATCTTCCCGACGTAGCAGACGTCGAACAACCCGTCGCTCCGGTCGGCGTCGGGTGCGATCTTCATGTCCCCGCCGTAGCTGCGGGTGATCGCGAACGCGCTGAGCAGGACCTCGGTCTCGACGGTGTCCTCGCTCGGCAGCCCGGCGTCGAAGACCATCCGGAAGCGCCGGGGACGGTAGGTCGGGAACTCGATGATCGAGGCGAGGACGTAGCGCAGGGGCCCGCGGAGGAGTCCCATCTCGTTGACCCGCCGGTTGACCTTCGAGTCCAACCCGGCGCACAGCACCGAGGCGAACACCGTTGGTTCCCCGCCGTCCGGGGTGGCCCGGCCGAGGTCAACGGTCTCGACCCGGCCGTCGGCGACGACGTCCGCGGCGGCCTCGGGATCGCCCAGGGGGATGCCGTATTCGCGGGCCAGGTCGTTGCCGGTGCCCGCCGGGATGATGCCCACGGGCACATCGGTGAAGGCCTGCGCCTGCACGGCGATCGAGACCATCCCGTCTCCACCGCACACCACCAGCGCGTCGGTCCCGTCGGCCACCGCCCGCCGCGCCAGCGCGAGGGACTCGGTCGCCCCGCCTCCGGCTAGCCGGGTGACCTCGAGACCGTGCGCGCGCAGCCGGTCGGCGGCCCGGCCCGCCACCTTCTCTCCGCGTCCCCCGCCCGCGGCGGGGTTGACCAGCAGCGTGACCGCCCCGATCCGGCGGTCGGACAGCTGCGCGCTCATGGGATGAGTGTGCCCGGGTTGCACACGCCGTGGGGGTCGACGGCGCTCTTCACCGCGCGCAGCATCCGCAGTCCGACCTCGCCGATCTCCGACTCCAGATACGGGCGGTGGTCGACGCCGACCGCGTGGTGGTGGGTGATCGTGCCGCCGGCCGCCACGATCGCCTCGGAGGCCGCCCGCTTGGCATCGAGCCACTGGGCGACGGGGTCCGGCCCGCGCTGGCCAGCCACCACGGTGAAGTAGAGGGACGCACCCGTCGGGTAGACGTGGCTGATGTGGCACATGACCAGCGCCGGCGTTCCGAAGGCCTCGAGCGAGGTGGTCAGCGCCTCCGTGACCGCGGCCCGCAGTGCCGGCAGGCGGGACCAGTCGGTGGCGGTCTCCAGGGTCTCCACCAGCGCGCCGTTGTCCAGCAGCGCATCGCGCAGGACCGGGGCCCCGAAGCGGCCGTGTTCCCACGACTGCGCGGGCCCCGGGCCCAGCGAGGTGCCGCCGTGCGTGATCAGGACCTCCCGCGTCTCCGCGTGCCGGGACCCGGCATGGGCGGCCGTGCCCTCGAACAGGCAGAGACACAGGCAGCCGCCGGAACCGTCCTCGTCGTCGGTGGCACCAGAGTCAGCGTCAGCATCTACGGCCCGTTCGCCGATCGACTCGGTCGCGGTCGCGAGGTTCACCATCGTCTCCGTCTCGTCGGACAGGCGGATGACCGTCGGGCCCGTCCCCTGCTGCTCGACCGCGCGCAGCGCCGCGGCGCCGGTGGCGAAGTCGGGAAAGCGGAACGCCTCGTGCCGCACCACCTCCGGCACCGGATGGATCCGCACGCGCACCCGGGTGCACACGCCGAACGCCCCCTCCGATCCCAAGAGCCACTGCCGCAGGTCCGGGCCCGCGGCCGACGCCGGGGCCCGGCCCGCCTCGATCACGCCGACCGGAGTGACCACCGTCAGCCCGCGGACCATCTCGTCGAAGCGCCCGTACCCGGCGGAGCTCTGTCCCGAGGACCGGGTCATGGCGTAGCCGCCCAGCGTGGCGTAAGGGAAGGACTGCGGGAAGTGCCCGAGCGAGAAACCGTGCTCAGCCAGCAGTTCCTCGGCCCGCGGACCCGTGACGCCCGCCCCGAGGACCGCCTCCCCCGACTCGGGGTCGATCGACTCGAGACCGTCGAAATGGGCCAGGTCGACGCTCAGCACGGCCCTGTTCGTCCCGGTGTCCGGGTCCAGGCCGCCGACGACGGAGGTGCCGCCGCCGAAGGGGACGACCGCGACCTTCTCGGAGGTGCACCAGTCCAGGAGGGCGGCCACCTCGTCGTCGTCCCCCGGGGCCACCACCGCATCGGGGCAGTCCACGGCCGGCCTCGTCCGCCACGCCAACAGGTCGGGCGTCGACTTGCCGCGGGCGCGCGGAAGGCGCTGCGCGTCGTCGACCGAGACGTCGCCGGGGCCCACGATGTCGGCCAGTGCGGCGAGATCGGCGTCGGTGAGTCGCGACGGAGAGGCGGTCACCGCGGCCGGGTCGAACGTCCGCCCGGTCTCCGCGGTCACGCCGAGCACGTCGCGCAGCAGGGCGCGGATGCTCTCGCTCAGCTCCGTGGCCTCGGCGGCCGTCCCCCACCGGGGCAGGTCCATCGGCGGTAGCGGCAGGCGGCCGGATCGGTGCTTGTCAGCGGGGTTCACGTCGCTCATACTGGGACACTAGAGCACGATCTGTTCCGCTCACGGGTTTTCGTCGGGTGACCCGGCACCGATCCGCGCCCCGCGGGACCCGCCGCGAAGGAGGCCCGGTGACCGTTTCCTCCCCTTCGCGCCACACCACGCGGGACCGCGCGCTCACCGCCGCCCGGGCCGCGATCCTCGAGATCGGCCCCAGCCGCACCACGATGGTCGAGGTCTCGCGCCGATCCGGCGTCGGACGCACCACCCTCTACCGGCACTGGCCCGACGTCAGCGCACTGGTCGCCGACCTCCTCACCCGCGAACTCACCGGCGTGGTCGAGCGCGTCGGCCCGGACCTGCTGGAGGGCGCGGTCCACGATGCCGGCGAGTTGGCCCGCCTGCTGTGCGCGATGGCCGACGAGGTGCGCACCGACCCCCTGCTCGACGCGCTGCGCCGACACGAGAGCGGCATGCTCGCCGAGTACGTGTTCCGCCGGCTCGGCACGTCCCAGCACCGACTCATCGGGTTCCTCCGCGACGTCCTCGCCCGCGCCATAGCGGCCGACGCCCGCCTCGCCGGCCGCGACCCCGACCGCATGGCCACCATGCTCTACCTCGCGGTCCAGGGCGCCGTGCTGTCCGCGCCGCTCGCCGACCCGCCGCTCGACGCGGACTCGTGGCGCGCCGAGCTGCACCTGCTCGTCACCGGGTATCTGGGCCTGTGACCGGCCACGCGGAGACGGGCCCCGGGCCCACCGCGCGCCCCGGGCCCACCGATGCGAGGGCCCCGTCCACCGCGCTGTCCGCCGGTCGACGCGCGCGCGAGCTCGCCGAGCTGCGCGGCCGCTCCACTCCCGTGGACCTCATCGTGATCGGCGGCGGCATCACGGGCGCGGGGATCGCGCTCGACGCCGCCTCTCGCGGACTCGAGACCGTATTGCTGGAGGCCCACGACCTGGCGTTCGGTACCAGCCGATGGTCCTCCAAGCTCGCCCACGGCGGGCTGCGCTATCTGGCGACCGGCAACGTCGCGATCGCGCGCCGCTCGGCCGTCGAGCGTGGCATCATGCTCGAGCGCACCGCCCCCCACCTCGTGCGCCCGCTCGCGCAGGTTGTGCCCGTCTACCGCGACACCCAGCCGGTGGGGGCCGTGCTGCCGGGCCTCGGGTTCGTCGCCGGTACCGTGCTCTCCCGTCTCGCCGGGACGCGCGCCGACCGCCTGCCGGGCGCGCGGGTGCTGGGCCCGCGCCGGGTCGCCGAGTACGTCCCGGGCGTGCGCCGCGACGGCCTGCGGTTCGGCCACCTCAACTGGGACTGTCAGCTCGTCGACGACGCCCGCCTGGTCACCGCCGTCGCGCGCACGGCGGCCGGGCACGGGGCCCGCGTCATCACGCGGGCGCGGGTGCTGGAGGCGAGCGCCACGCGGGTCACCGTCCGCGACGAGCTCGGCGCGGGCGTCGCGGGTGGCGGCGACGACGACGAGTTCACCCTCTCCGCGCGGGCCGTCGTGTCGGCGACCGGCGTGTGGGCCGGCCAGACCACTCCCGGCGTGCGCGTGCGTCCCTCGCGTGGCACC
Organism: Dietzia sp. KRD202; assembly: GCF_017168155.1. NCBI lineage: Bacteria > Bacillati > Actinomycetota > Actinomycetes > Mycobacteriales > Dietziaceae > Dietzia > Dietzia sp. KRD202. The sequence goes on from NZ_JABFAN010000009.1 coordinate 95,739, forward strand.
CACCTGGTCCTCGACGCGGCCGCGTTGGGCCATCCCGTCGGCGCCCTCACCGTGCCGGTGCCGGGTGAGACCAACCGCTTCTGCTTTGCCATCCCGGCCGAGTTCGGGCGACTGCACGTGGGCTTGACCGACGTCGACGCCCCCGGCCCGGTGCCGGACGTGCCGGAGTCGACCGAGGCGGAGATCGACTTCCTGCTGGATGTCGTCAACCGGGCGCTCGAGGTGCGGCTGACCCGCGACGATGTGCTGGGCACCTTCGCGGGCCTGCGCCCCCTGGTCGATTCCGGCGACGGCGACACGGCCGACCTCTCCCGCGATCACGCCCTGCTCACCTCGGACAACGGCATCGTCACGATCACCGGCGGCAAGCTCACGGAGTACCGGCTCATGGCCGAGCAGGTGGTCGACCTCGTCGCGGGGCGTGCAGGACTCCCCGCCGGTCCGTGCCGGACCGCCGACCTCCCGCTCGTCGGGGCGCCGGGGCATCCCGTGGCCGCGGTGGCGGCCACCTCCGCCGGACTCCTCCCCGCCTCCCTGGTCGCGCGCTACGGCCAGGAGGCCGGCACCGTGGTGGCGGCCAGCCTGCTGGACCGGCCGCTGGAGGCGGTGGCCGAGGGCCTCGACGTCACCCGCGCCGAGTTCTCCTACGCGGTCACCCACGAGGGGGCGCTGACCGTCGACGACGTCCTCGACCGTCGCAGCCGCATCGGGCTGGTGGCCACCGATCGGGCCGCCGCCGAGCCGGTCGCCCGTCAGGCCCTCGCCGCGGGACGGGCCGCCGCGGACTGACTGCCGGTACGCCTTCCGCGCCTGCCGCGACCCGACTGGAGCCGACGGGCGCCGGGAGGCCCTAGTCGAATCTCCTGACCAGCTGCAGGAACTCCGTGCCGTAGTCGAGCTGGGTCTGCAGGTCGCGATAGCGGGCCTCCGCCTCCGAGCGGATCTCCTCGACCGTCGTCCGGGCCGCGTGCCAGGCGTCGAGCTCGACCGATCCCGAGCCGCGGCCCGCGGAGAGGACGTCCGTCGCCCGGAGGAACTGCCTCATGCGTTCCAGCGAGAACCCCAGGGGTTTCATCCGCCGCACCAGGAACAGCCGCTGGACATCCGCATCGGTGTAGAGCCGGAAACCGCCGGCGGTGTGACCGGAGGGCACCACCAGGCCGAGTTCGTCGTAGTGGCGGAGGGTGCGGATCGACAGGCCGGTGATCTCGGCGACCTCGCCGATCTTGCGCACCGCGTCGTCCGACATCGTTCTCCTCGTGGGCTTGTTCACACTCATCGGCTCGGGTTCGCGCTCGACCAACTCTACCGCTACGGTACATTCAGAATCTCCCGCTACGGGAGAGTCTGTCATGCCCCTACATGGTGAGGAAAGTTCTCCGTGACAGCTCCCGCGACCACGCCCGCGGCCTCTCCCGCTCCCGGCGTCGACGATGACGGTCTGGCGCCCGTCGGTGTCCTCGCGTCATTCAGGTACGCCCTTTCCTCGGCCCGGCGGCTGCGCACCGAGGTGCTGGCAGGACTGGTCGTCGCCCTCGCGCTGATCCCCGAGGCCATCTCGTTCTCGATCCTCGCCGGAGTCGACCCGCGGGTGGGGCTGTTCGCCTCGTTCACGATGGCCGTGACGATCGCCTTCACCGGCGGGCGGCCGGCGATGATCTCCGCCGCCACGGGCGCGATCGCTCTGGTCATCGCCCCCGTGGCGCGTGACTACGGAATGGACTACCTCGTCGCCACAGTGCTGCTGGCCGGCATCTTCCAGGTGGTCCTCAGCCTGATCGGCGTGGGCCGGCTCATGCGCTTCATCCCCCGCAGCGTGATGGTCGGGTTCGTCAACGCCCTGGCGATCCTCATCTTCACCGCGCAGATCCCGCACCTGCTCGGGGTGCCCTGGCTGGTCTACCCGATGGTCGCGGCCGGCATCGGCATCATGGTGTTCTTCCCCCGGCTCTCGGCCGCGGTTCCCGCACCGCTGATCGCGATCGTGGCGATCACCGCCGTCGTGGTGCTGTTCGGCTGGACCATGCCCAACGTGCGCGACCAGGGTGAACTGCCCGACTCGCTGCCGTCGCTGTTCATCCCCGACGTGCCGTGGACCATGGAGACGCTCCAGATCATCGCCCCCTACGCCCTGGCGATGGCCCTGGTCGGGCTCATGGAGTCCCTGATGACCGCCAAACTCGTCGACGACCTCACCGAGGTGCGCACCGACAAGACCCGCGAGGGCTGGGGCCAGGGTGTGGCCAACATCGTCACCAGCTTCTTCGGCGGCATGGGCGGTTGCGCGATGATCGGCCAGACCATGATCAACGTCAAGCAGTCGGGCGCCCGCACCCGCCTGTCGACCCTCCTGGCGGGCGTCTTCCTGCTCATCCTTGTCGTCGCACTGGGCGACATCGTCGGCCTGATCCCCATGGCCGCTCTCGTCGCGGTGATGATCATGGTCTCCGTGGCCACCCTGGACTGGCACTCCATCCATCCCCGCACCCTGCGTCTGATGCCGCTCAGCGAGACGGTCGTCATGATCGTCACCGTGGCCGCCACCGTGATCACCCACAACCTGGCCATCGGCGTCGTCCTCGGCGTCCTCACCGCGATGGTCATGTTCGCCCGCCGGGTCGCGCACATGACGAGCCTGGAGAAGGTCTCGGAGCTCGACGTGAATCACGACGGCACCATCGACATCCGTACCTACCGGGTCCGCGGGGAACTGTTCTGGGCCTCCAGCAATGATCTGGTCTACCAGTTCGACTACTCGGGCGATCCCCAGCACGTTGTCATCGACCTGACCGAGGCCGACATCTGGGACGCCTCCACCGTGGCCACCCTGGATGCGATCAGCCACAAGTACGCGGCCAAGGGCAAGACGGTCGAGATCATCGGCCTCGACGGGGCCAGCCAGGAGCGACTGGAGAAGCTCTCCGGCAACCTCGGTGAGGGGCACTGACCTGACCCAACCCGGCCTGACCAGACCAGACCAGACCAGACCGTATCCTGGTCGACCGCACCCCGTTCCGGACCGAAAGGAGCGCTACCCGATGCACACCCTCCCGAAGCCGGGGAGCGCGCTGCGCCTGGCAGGTCTGATCCTGACCGCGGCCGTGATCACCGCGGTCATGGTGCGAGCCGCGACCGAGTTCATGCTGGACCTCCAGGTGTTCCAGGACGCCGGACGGGCCCTGCTGGCCGGGGCGGACCTGTACTCCGAGGGCTTTCCCACCCGCTCGGGCTTCAGGTTCATCTACCCGCCGTTCGGCGCCGTCGTCTTCCTGCCGCTGGCGCCACTCGGAGCCACTGTCGCCCAACTCGCCTGGACCGCCGCCACGGTGGTCGCGGTCTGGGCGATCCTGGCCATGGCCGCGTCCCGGCTCCAGCTTCAGGGCGCACGAACCCTGGCCCTGGCACTGACCGGCGTGGCGCTGCTGTTCGAGCCGGTCCGCGCGAACATCGGGGTTCGGCCAGATCAACATCTTCCTGTTCCTCATGGTCACCGCCGACGTCCTGGGCTTCACTCCCCGCCGCGCCCGCGGCGTCTTGCTCGGCCTGGCCGCCGGCATCAAGATCACCCCGGCCGCGTTCGGCGTTCTGTTCCTCGTCCGTAGAGACTGAGCGTCCCTGGCACGGGCGGTTGGGACAGTCGCGGCCACGATCGGCCTCGGGCACCTCATCCGCCCGGCCGAGTCCTGGCATTTCTGGACCGCCGAGTTCTTCCTCACCGAACGGGGCGGCACACGGCACTTCGTCCCCAACCAGGCCCTGAGCGGCCTGCTGGCCCGGGCCCGGATCCCCGCCGAGCACCTCGACCCGCCCGTCTACGGCTTCTTCCTGCTCGTCGCCGCGGCAGCCACCTGGGGAGCCTGGCGACTGACCCGGGACAACCGGCCCGTCGACGCCCTACTCCTGGTCGCCCTCGGGGTCTTCATCGCCTCTCCGGTGGCGGTGACCCACCATTGGTCCGGCGTGGTCATCGCCATCCCGCTACTACTGACCGCCCGGCGCAGACCGGTCCGGATCGCGGTGGCGGTCCTGGTCCTCACCCACCTGATCGGCACGCACTACGCCTATGCGCTCACCGCGGTCGACCCAGCCGCCCACGTGCTGCAGTGGCTCATCGGCAACGCGCAGGGTGTGAGCGGAATCGCCGCGTTCGCGGTGCTGCTCGGCGACGCCGCTCTGGGCGACGCCGCTTTGGGCGGCGCCCCCGGGCGGCGTCAGCCGATCCGTTCGGGCGCCTGGAACTCGGCCTCGAACCTGTCGTAGGAGAAGGTGGCGAGGGCGCGGGCGCGGTCCAGCCCGAGTTCGCGTACCGCCTCGGCGAACCGCGCGACATCGGCGTCGCTGTCATCCGCGCCCGTCGCGATCGTCACGCGAGCGCCGCTCAGCGGACGCATCCGCCCACCTCGGGCGGTGGCCTCGGCCGTGACCCGCACCGGCTGACCGTCGAGGACCTGCACGCAGTTCATGGCGAGTGATTGGCTGCCGGGGATCGGGACACCGACGCGGGTATCCAGCCTGAGATCGACCCCGCCCGCGCCCGCCGACCCGACCGCCCCGAGACGGGCATCGTCGAGCGCCCCGCCGGCGGTGCCGACCATGTCGCCCTTCCACTTGGGAAAGCCCCACAGCTCGTTGCCCGCCGCGAGGGTGAAGTCCTGGTCCACCGGCAGTTCGTGGATGTGCACCAGCGTCCCGTGGCCCGGCACCTTGAGCTGGAAAGCCACTCCCATCTCGTGGTACGCACCCAGGACGTTGCCGGGCACGTCGTGGTACCGCACGTGGATCATGATCGCGGGGGTCCGGCCGCCGGGTAGTGCCACCGGCTCGGCGCCCGCAGCGTCGAGAACGGCGGACTGACGGCCGGCCGCGATGAGCCGGCGGACGACGGCTGCCCGGGTGAGGAACGCCGCGCCGGAGACCGAGGCGGACACGACGGGGACCGGGAAGGTGATCTCGCGCCCGGCGACGACGCGGGAGGTGGGAGAGCTCATGGTGCGACGGTAGCGGGCGCGCGGGCCGGAATCATCAGTTTGCGCGGCTAACGATCGGGGCGGCGGGTCCGATATCACCTGTGTAGGCCAGCTCACGTCCCGCCGCCCGGTTCGCGGCGCGACCACCGATCCATCTGGAGGCACTCATGCTCAAGGCCATCGCCGACTTCTTCGCCCAGTTCGACTACACCGTCGGCTCGTCCGCCGCCATCAACGCCGCGATCTCGGGCTCGTCCGCATTCATCGACCAGCAGTTCGGTTTCGACAGTTCGCTGGGGAACCTCGCCGTAAGCAGCATCGGCCGCGTCGGCGAGCCCCCCGCCTGACACGGCTCACCCTGACACGGCTCACCCGGGTCGGAGTCGGACCGCCCTGGTCCGACTCCGACCCGGCGGCTCAGGCCGTGGGGCCGGTCATATCCTGCCCAGGTTGTGCCACGTCCCGTGTACCACCTTTTCCCTTGTACTTCGGCCGCAGGAGGTTGGACGGCGACAAGATGTCATCGAGCTCCGCCGCCGACAGCAGCCCCATCTCCAGCACCACCTCCCGGACCCCGCGGCCCGACCGGGCGCACTCACGGCCGACCCGGTCACCGTTGTGGTGGCCGATGATCGGGTTGAGGTAGGTGACGATCCCGATCGAGTTCATCACGTTCTGGCGGGCCACCTCGACGTTGGCGGTGATCCCCTCCACGCACTTCTCGGTCAGCGTCTCGATGGCGTTGGTCAGCAGGGAGATCGACTCGAACATCGCCTGGGCGATCACCGGCTCCATGACGTTGAGCTGGAGCTGACCTGCCTCGGCGGCCATGGTCACGGTGACGTCGTTGCCGATCACCTTGAAGCACACCTGGTTGACGACCTCGGGGATCACCGGGTTGACCTTGGCGGGCATGATCGAAGACCCGGCCTGCAGCTCCGGCAGGTTGATCTCGTTGAAGCCGGCGCGCGGCCCCGAGGACAGCAGCCGCAGGTCGTTGCAGATCTTGGAGACCTTCACCGCGGTCCGCTTGAGGGCGGCGTGGACGTTGACGTAGTCGCCGGTGTCGCTGGTGGCCTCGATGAGGTTCATCGCGCCGGTGACCGGCAGTCCGGTGACGGCCCGCAGATGTTTGATGACGGCGCGACGATAGTCGGGCGGGGTGTTGACTCCGGTGCCGATCGCGGTCGCACCGAGGTTGACGTCGAGCAGCATCCGGGCCGCGGCGCCGAGGACGTGGAGTTCCTCGTCGAGCGTCACGGCGAAGCCGCCGAACTCTTGGCCCATCGACATGGGGACCGCGTCCTGCAGCTGCGTGCGCCCCATCTTGAGGACCTCGCGGAATTCCTCGGACTTGTCGTAGCAGGCCTCCCGCAGGGCGACGATCGCCGGTTCGAGCCGTTCCAGCGCGTGCCACAGGGCGATGCGGAATCCGGTCGGGTAGGCGTCGTTGGTGGACTGTGAACGGTTGACGTCGTCGTTGGGGCTGACGATGTCGTAGGAGCCCCTGGGGTGGCCGAGGCGCTCGAGGGCGAGGTTGGCCACGACCTCGTTGGTGTTCATGTTCACCGAGGTGCCGGCGCCGCCCTGGAACTGGCAGGAGGGGAACTGGTCCATGCAGCGCCCGTCGACCAGGATCTCGTCGCAGGCCCCGACGATCGCCTTCGCCACCGTCTCGTCGAGGACACCCATCTCGAGGTTCGCGAGCGCGGCGGCCTTCTTCACCATGACCATGCCGCGCACGAAGTCGGGGATGTCGCTCATGGTGGTGGCGGTGATCGGGAAGTTCTCGACGGCCCGGACCGTGTGGATGCCGTAATAGGCCTCCGCCGGGACCTCCTTGGTACCGAGCAGGTCATGTTCCACACGGGTCTGGCTCATTCGTCCTCCGCCTCTCGGGTCGCCTGCGGCCCACCCTAACCGCGCCGCACCCGACCTCGCGGCGATCCACCGGCGGGAAGGCCGCCGCTCTGCCTAGTGTGGTGGCATGTCGCGCACGACGACCTCCCGTCGCTCCCGAGCGTTCAACTCCGCTCGGGACATCCTGCGGCAGCTGTACCCGTCGGACGGGGTGCTGGGGAGCATCGTCGACCGGCGCGAGATGCCGCTGCCGCGCGGGACGTGGACGATCTTCGGGGTGGCGTTCGTGGGGTTCGCGACCCCGGTGATCGGATTCGTCGAGCTGGCCGAGCGCATCCGCGGCGATGCGGGCCTGCCCTTCGACCGGCCCGTCATGCTGTGGCTGCAGAGTCGCCATTCGCCGCGCAACACGCGCATCGTCCGGGCCGTCACCGAACTCGGCGGAGTCACTGCGGTGCCGTTGTTCGCCCTGGCCACCTCGGCGTATCTGGTCTCCGTCCGGGGCAGTCGCCGGCCCGCCGCACTGTTGACGGTGTCCCTGGTGGGGTCGACGATCATCAATTCGGTGCTCAAGGCCCTGTACCGGCGGGGTCGGCCCACGTTCTTCACCCACATCGTGGAGGAGAAGAGCTACTCGTTCCCCAGCGGTCACGCCATGGCGAGCGCGGCGTTGGCCGGGTGCGCCTGCGTCCTGGCCTGGCCAACGGCGTGGCGTTACCCGGTGATCGTCGGGTCCGCGGGGTACGTCCCGGCCATCGGCGTCACCCGCATGTACCTGGGTGTGCACTTCCCGAGCGACATCCTGGCCGGCTGGTGCGTGAGCCTGGCGTGGGTGGGCGAGGTGGCGACCATCATGTGGTTGATGGACCGCCTCGACGACTCGCCGACGCCGATGATCACCCGCCGGAGGTCGGCCCGCGAGGCCGTGGCGCCCGGGGTGTCGGGATGACGACGACGAGGCGCGCCCGGATCGAGCTGGGCCACGGCGACATCACCCGGATGGCCGTCGACGCGGTGGTCAACGCGGCCAACAGTTCCCTGCTCGGGGGCGGCGGCGTGGACGGGGCGATCCACCGCGCGGGCGGGCCGACGATCCTGGCCGAGTGCCGGGAGCTGAGGGCGGGCCGCCTGCGCGACGGGCTGCCGACGGGACAGGCCGTCGCGACCGGTGCCGGAGATCTCCCCGCCCGCTGGGTCATCCACACCGTGGGCCCGGTCTACGAACGCACCGGCGGCGCCGAAGCAACGGGCGGCACGGGCGGCACCGGCGCCGGAGCGCTGCTGGCCGGCTGCTATCGCAATTCCCTCGCCGTGGCCGATGAGCTCGGCGCCCGCACGGTGGCCTTCCCGCTCATCTCCGCCGGGGCCTACGGCTGGCCGCGCGAGGACGCGATCCGCACCGCGCTCGGGACTCTCGCCGGCATCGACACCGAGGTGGAGTCCGCCACGCTGCTGCTGTTCGACGCAGCCACCCTGAGCTTGGCCGAGCAGTGCCTCGCCGAGATCCGG
>NZ_JABFAN010000084.1:0-21942 GCF_017168155.1 Dietzia sp. KRD202
AAGGAACCCGCGACCACCTGACCGCCCGGGACGCCAACCACCGGCGCGCCCACCCCCAACCCATCACGAGGGTGGGGCCAAATCAAAACAGCACAGCGGGGCCAAATGGGGTTGTCATTCTCAGATGGGTCCGCGTCGGCGACGACAACGCGGTCCCAGACTTCCCGTCCGCGCCGACGGGCCAGCTGACCATCATCGCCCGCCTCAGGATCCCGATGGATGCTCCCGCCCAACCCATCGTTCTGCACGATTGGAACATGGTGCGCAACATCGACCCCCCCGTCATCGGGGACCTCCTCGGCACCGACCTGTCGCCCTATTATCTCCAGCTCGCCGGTGGGCAGCCCGGGTCTTTGGAACCGATGCCACTGCCGTCCACCGAGTCAGGACCGTACTTGTCGTACGGCATGCAGTGGATGGCCTTCGGGGTCCTCGCTCCCATCGGCCTGGGCTACTTCGTGTGGAGCGAGATACGTCAGCGCCGTCGTCTGGACGACGAGGACAACGATGCCGCCGCGGCGCGGCCACGCAAGGGCGGGAACCGGGCAGCAGGTCCCGGGCAGGACACCACAGCGTCGCAGGCCCCGTCGGGCCCTCCCGCGGCCACGGTTGGAGACGATGGTCCATCGGACGAGGCCGCGGACTCAGACCGGCTCGTAGCGGCGGCCATGCGTGATCGCTACGGTGACCGGTTCGCATCCGAGTATCGACGCAGCTCGCGTGGAGGCAACCGCGCCTGATCGTCTGCGACAGCAGTCGATAGCTGTACGAGGAGTTGGACAGCGGGCGGGGGACCGGGTCCGAGAGCCATCCGGCGTGCGCTGCTTTGATCTGGGAGCGCCTGCGCAGACTGCGGTGTGCCGCCCCCGAGTGAGCCGAGGACTGACTCGCGGAACGCGATCTGCTGTTCGGCGAGCGTTTCTAGACGAGGGTGGTCCAGTAGTCCCAGAAACGGTGCGTGATGAGCAGCAGAACAAGTAGGTACCAGGCGGTAAGTATCGCGCCCCGGTATTCGGTAACTACGGCGATGAGGCGCGCAAGACCCGCCGAACCGCTGCGGCGTAGTAGCTGAAGATTGCACAGGGTGCAGTACCAGAAGATCGGTATGGTCACCGCCCAGACGATCATGCAGTACGGGCACAGGGCACCGATGCTGTACAAGCTTTGGTAGATGAGCCAGTGGATGAACACCACCGCGAAGGTGACGCCTATTTGGATGCTGGCCCAAAGCCACCGCTGAAATGCTCCCCCGGCTAGGAGCGCGGCACCCAGGGCCGTGGTGGCGGCGAATCCGGCGATGCCGATGATCGGATTGGGGATGCCAAAGGCCTCGGCCTGCGCGGTGGTCATCACCGACCCGCAGGACAGGACGGGGTTGATGCTGCAGGACGGGACGTAGCCCGGGTTCTCGATCAGTGCGATCTTCTCCACCAGGAGCACTACCGCTGCGACCAGGCCGATGAGCCCACCAACGATCAGCACCACCGCGAGCCTGCGGTGGGGGTACTGATCCGGGCCGGCGTTGGTGGAGTGTGCGACCGGGGTGGCTGAGCTATTCGAGGGCAGCATTGATGCTGTTCTCGAGATCGGTGACGCTGGTCGGCTCGAGGCGCTCCCCGTCCAGGAAGAAGGTCGGCGTGCCACTGACCCCGAGGCTCTGACCGTCCTGCTTGCTCTGTTCGATGCGCTCGAGGGTGGCCGGGTCGTTGTATGCGCTCTCGAAGCGCTCCATATCTAACCCCAGTTCCTCGGCATAGCCGAAGAAGGTGTCCATTTGCGGGGTTTGTTGGTGGCCCCACTGCTCGGGCGTGTCAAACAACTTGCGGTACATGGCCTCGAACTGGCCTTGCTCGGCGGCGGCCTCGGCGGCCAGGGCCGCCGCCATAGAGTTGTCGTGCAGGGGCATGTGGCGCACCACGAACGTCACCCGGTCTCCGTACTGCTCGCGGAGGTCCTCAATTGTCGGATAGAGCGCGATGCAGGCTTCGCATTCGAAATCGAGGAACTCCACGAAGACGGCGTCACCGCCCTCAGACAGTCGGGGACTGTCCTCACGCACCAACACTCCGGTGCCCGGACTGTCATCAGGACGTGCCTGCTCGGAGCCGGAATCGTTCCCGGCAGCCAGTAAGGCCACCACCAGGACGATCAGAGCAGTCGTGATCAGCGCTAGCGAGAGTTTCAGATTCTTACTCAACAGATTGTCCGCTTTCCAACTCATGCGTGCCCTGACGTGGTCACTGGATGATAATCGGGCCAGCCGTAGCGATAGCGGTGAGGCGGGGCAACCGGAGCGCGATCGACCCACGAGACGATGGCCGGACAGGTCCGAATCGAGCGGGTCGGCGACCGCAGCTCCCGGTGGTTGCGTTGCGGCTATCCCTCCAATGCGCTCTCGCCGACGTAGCCGCCCTCGTGGCACCCCGGTGGGATCGCGAAAACGGCGGAGCCGATCGGGACCGTCCAGGTGTTGAGCATGTCCTGCTCTGCCAGTCGCTGCTGGATCGGTACGAACTGGCGTACCGGGTCGGCCTGGTAGGACGCGAACAACAGCCCGGAGTTGCTGATCTGGCCGGGATCCGGGATATCGTCATAGTTGTACGGTCGTCGCAGAATCGTCTCGGCCCGGACCCGTGGCCGGGCCCGGGCGATGTGTGATTCGGTGGGGATGACGGTCAACCCGGTCTGGTCAATCGCCTCGAAGTCAGCGGGGTCGTGTTCTGTGGTACCGGTCAACGGCGCGCCCGAGTCGAGTTTCCGTCCGATCGTGAGCTCACGGGAGCTCCGTTCGATCTCCTCCCAGGTGTCCATCGTCATCCGGATACGACGCAGCACCAGGGAGGTACCGCCCCGCATCCATCGCCGGTCGGCGCCATCGGAGTACAACAACTGGTCGTAGTCGGCATCGGCCGGCGAGGGATTGGCGGTGCCGTCAATCTGCCCGAAGAGGTTGCGTTGTGTCTGCCCGGACGGGTCGGTGCCCACGGCACGACGGAACCCTCGCTGCGCCCACCGCTGAAGGACCGCATCGCGAACACCCGAGGACAGAATCCGGGCCGAGTGGGCGACGGTGAGCGGGTCGTCGGCACAGACCTGCAGCAGCAGATCCCCGCCGGACCACCGGTCCTCGAGCCGGTCGATCTGCGGGAAGTCCGGTAGCGGCTGCAACCACTCCGGGGTGCGGTCTCCAAGACCGATCTTGCCGAGCAGCTCCGGGCCGAAGCCGATGGTCACCGTTAACCGGGACGGTCCTTCAGCCAACTCGTGTTGCAGGTCGGCCAGACCGCCGCGCCCCTGCGTGAGCCGGGCCGCGTCCTGCGTCCAGGCTCGTAGTACGCCGATGAGGTCGGTGCGGCGAAGGCCGTCTCGCAAATCGAATGCCACATACGCCGCATGCGCCTGTGGCGCCGTGGTGATGCCGGACTGACGGTCACCATGGAAGGGCTCGGTGGCCGCGCCGACGGCCCGGGAGTTGGCTATCGCGTCGCGATCAGGGGTCCGCGCGGTCGCGGTGCGCCCACCAACTCCCCACCCCGCAGCTCCTCCGGCGACAGCGGCACCACCGGTAAGCGCCGCACCGCCGACCAGGAAGGATCTGCGATTCAACGCCGAGCGGCGGTTACTGTCACCCATTGCCGGTCACTCCCCGCCCTGGTACTGCTCATTGCCCCCCTCGAACGACCGCGCGGAGGCGACGATCTCGCTGCTGTCGCCGTTCTCCAATGTGAGGGTCACGGCGACTTCCTGACCCGTGCGGATCGATTCGTGCACGCCCATCAGCATGATGTGGTTCCCGCCAGGCTCGAAGACAAGCTCTCCGCCTGCCGGGATGACAAAGCCGCCCTCTCGCTCCTGCATCATCGAGCCACCCGCCGCCCCCGAGACGGTCTCGTGCAACTCGGCCTCACCGGAGACCACGGAGGCCACCTCGACCAAGCGGACATCCTCATCGGATTGATTCCGCACGATCCCAAACACCGGTGCCATCGCGCCACCGTCACCGTGCGCATTCGGGTCAGCAGAACCGGGGTCACCAGTGGCGGCCTCGCCGTGTTCAGTGCCCCCATTGACATCAGTGGCCTTGACCCACGCATCCTCCACCACAATGGGCGCCGCGCCGACGGTCGAGGCTGCGGTCGTCTCCGTCCCGGTCTCGGTGTTCTCCGAGGTGCACCCGGCCAGGCCCAGGGCGACCGCGGCGATCACCGCGACGAAGGGAGTCCTACGCATAGCTCACTCACATCCATGTAACTCCACGCACCTGAACCGCGACCGCCCCTGTTGTCCAAACGGAGCGTCGCACCGGCGTGGATTATTTACGGCGCGTTTCGGGCTGCAACGGCTAGCCAGGACTCTATAATGCCGCGCTTTGGTCCGACCCACCGGCCGTGGGTGGGTTGTAGAAACGACAGAGCCGGCCACCGCACCGGCCGGGTGCGGCCACGTCGGCACCTGAGCAGTCAGGTACGGCCGAACTAGAGGCGAGCGCAACTGCATCGACTGGCTGCCGACCAAGCGGGCTCGGGATCGGCGGAAATGCAGCGGGGATAGCGCTGCCGCCCTGAGCGTGGGTCAGCCACTGTGAGCATCTGTCGCAGAATCTCGGTGTAACTCGGACTCGTCTCGCGGTCGGCACGCAAGACCTGACGTCACCAGCTCCCACCTCAACCACTCGACTGATCCGGGCAGGCCGCGCAGGCCGCGCAGGTCGCGCAGGTCGGCGAAAGCGGTGCTCTGATGGGGGCGCTAGGAGCGCACCCCGAACGCGGCCACGAGGCCGAACCACAAGGCCGATGCTGCCGCGGCCACCTCAGTTGTCATGAGGTCCCCTGACTTGCCGGGCTGCAACTTCTGGCGTCTCCCACACCTCGATCCTGTCGCGGCCGGTAAGGGTGGCCACGATCAGCACCACAGCGCCACCGGTGATGAAGACATCGGCGAGGTTGAAAGTAGGGAACCATCCGGTGTGCAGGTAGTCAGTCACCACCCCGTCGGGGGCGCGATCGATGAAGTTGGCCACAGCTCCGCCCAAGACCAGGGCCAACGCCAGTCGTACTGTGCGCGTTGCTGTGCCGGTGGCCCGCCAGGTGAAGAGCGCCAGCGCACCGATGATGAGTCCAGTGATGCCGAGAACGACGCCGGCGGGAAGGCCAGCGCCGAGGCTGAACGCCACCCCGGAGTTGAAACCCAGGCGCAGCTGCATTGGTCCCAGATCCACCGTGTGGCCGTCGGCCAGTGCTCCGCCCGCCCAAGCCTTAGCTCCGAGGTCCGCCGCGGCCAGCAGCATGACGGAGACGACCAGAGCAGTTCGCGCCAGGGCACCTTGTTCGCTTTGTCGGGGTGGTTCAGTAACGGGATTGACGTCCTTCGACATGGCATCATCTTCCTCGACTCGAAACCGAGACGGCAGGAAACCTCGAACGCGACCGACCAAGCCCCCACGTGGAGGCGGTGTTCAGGCGCAGCAGGAGGTGGGTAGTTCGGTGTGGAAGGTGCCTGCGACCAGGCGCAGGGCTTCGGAAGTGGTCAAATAGGGAGCCCAGGTGTCGGCGATCTGGCGGGTAGTCATCCCGGCTGTGATGGCGTAGGTGGCCGCGAGCATGATTTCTCCGGCGCGGTCTCCGATGGCGCTGAGTCCGAGGATCCTCCCGGTTTCTATTTCGGCGACCATCTTGATCGCCCCGCGGGTGTCCTGGTCGATCAAGGCGCGCGGCAGGTCCTCGAAGCTCATCACTCGGGATTGGCATCGGTGCCCGGCGGCCCGGGCTGCGGCTTCGGTGAGCCCGGCGGTGGCCAGTTGGGGGCGGGAGAAGATCACCGTCGGCAGTCCGGTGTAGTCGACGACCTCGGCTGGGCCCTGCGGATCGGTCCGAAGAGCGTTGACGGCGGCGGCCTTCCCAGTGGCAGCAGCGACGTAGACGAACTGGGGTGCCGAGGTGACGTCACCGGCGGCGAAGACCCGCCGGTTGGTGGTGCGCTGATGCTCGTCGACAAGGATGAATCCGTCCGGGTCGGTGGTGATTCCTGCGGCTGGCAGGTTGAGGCGGTCTGTGGACGGGCGACGCCCGGTGGCCACCAGTAGACGCTCTGCGCAGAGGCTGCGGCCCGAAGCGGTGCGGACTGTGACCTGTGCGTTCTGCCGGTCGACAGAGGTGGCGTGCTCCTCGACCACCGTGATCCCGTCCTGGGCCAGGGCCTGACGAAGGATGGCGACCATTTCCGGCTCGGCAGCAGGGGTGATCCTGCCGATGATGGTCACCCGGGTGCCCAGATGGGCGAAGAGTTGGGCCTGTTCGATACCGACGTAGCCACCGCCGATGACGATCATGGAGTCGGGAAGTTCAGTTAATTCCATGGCGGCGGTCGAGGTCAGATACCCCACCTCGTCCAGCCCGGTTACGTCCTTCGGTAGTGCCGGTTCTGCTCCGGTGGCCAGTACCACCGAACCGGCCGCCACCGGATCCCCATCCATCACCAGAGTGTCGGGATCGAGGAAGGAAGCCTCCCCACGGCGGATTTCGAAGCCATGGGCGTTCGCGACGTCGGCGTATTTGGTCTCTCGCAGTCGAGTGACCAGCTGGTCCTTCTGCGTGACCAGCGCTCCCAGATCAACGTCCCGGGCGAGGGTGGGGACCCCGGGGAAGGGATTGGTCAGTGCGGCTTGGCGGGTGCTGGCAGCGGCCAGCAGCGCCTTGGACGGGACGCACCCGATGTTCACGCAGGTGCCGCCGATGGTGCCGCGCTCGATCACCAGCACCGTCCTGCCGGCCTGCCGCGCGGTGATAGCGGCCGCCATGGCTGCCCCGCCGGAGCCCACCACCGCCAAATCGAATTCGAAACCCGGTTCCATCAGATGGCCCCTCTCTTTCTTCGCTCATTAGGATGGACCTTCCAGCGCACTGGAAGGTCAAACCAGGCGGTTTCGAAGGAACGGTAATTTCAATGAGGATCGGCGAACTGGCTGCCACGGCGGGCACCACTCCGAAAACCCTTCGCTACTACGAATCCGTGGGCCTGCTCCCGCCCCCACAACGAACCCTCAACGGTTACCGTGACTACCCCGAGCACGTCATCTCCCGGCTCGATTTCATCCGGCGGGGCCAGAGCGCGGGACTATCGCTTGCCCGCATCGGTGAGATCCTCCGGATTCGCGATGACGGACAGGCACCTTGCGCTCACGTCGACACGCTCCTGGTGACTCGACTGGACGAGATCGACCAGCAGATAGCCGACCTTTTGCAGCTGCGTCAGGCAGTCGCCCAGCTCCAGTCCGCCAACCGCACAGTGGACCCTGCGACCTGCCAAGCCGAGACGATCTGCCACTACCTCTGACTGGCGGTGCTGTGGCCCATGCGGGACGCACCTGGCTTCCCTGCCAGCCGGTGGCCGCGACCCGGCGGGGGGTTGTCAGGCGAGTCTCATGGTGGTCAGGCAGGTGAGGTCCTGGTCTCCGGTGGCGATCGGAACAGTGGCCGACTTGTCGTCGTAATCGATGGTGAGCGTGGCAGTGATGTCTCGCGGTAGCCAGAATCCGAGGAAGCCGTTGTCATAGGTGGTGCGTGGTTCGTCGATGAGGGTGTCTCCGGTGGCGGTATCGGTGATGGTGACGTACACCTCCTCGGTGGCCATCTCACCGCGGCAGGTGGTCAGGCTGTGGAACTGGCAGGGGTGGGTGCTGGTGCTGTAGGGCGCCACTGACAGATAGAACTGGTCATCTGGCATAGGCATCGTTGCGAGGCTCACATCGCCACTGGTCAAGACCAGTTCGTTCGGCTGCACCGAGGCGATCAGATCATCCGGCCTATCGGCCACGGGCATGGTGTCGAGTTTGTTGATGATCTGGGGCGCGTCGAGACCGGCGAGACCGTAGGACTCCAACGAGGTGACGGGTGGTTCTGTCGACGCGTTGCCTGACGGTCCGGTCGAGCAGCCGGCGAGAGTCAACGCGGCGGCAGCAAGGGACGCGGATGCGACTCGTCGCCGAGAGGTGTCGGTGGTTGTCATGGTGGTTATCCTCGCTCCATCGCTCTTGTGACGGATTCTGGGCTCAGGTCGAGGCGCCGCAGCAGCTGGGCGTTGAGGGCAACAACGACTGTTGACAGCGACATGAGGATGGCGCCGACGCTCATGGGCAGCACGAATCCGATCGGAGCCAACACGCCGGCGGCGAGAGGCACGGCGGCAAGGTTGTAGCCGGCGGCCCACCACAGGTTCTGCTTCATCTTGCGGTAGCTCGCCCGGGAGAGTTCGATGACCGAGAGCACAGAGCGGGGATCCGATGAGGCCAGGATGACGCCGGCGGAGCCGATCGCCACGTCGGTCCCGGCGCCGATGGCGATGCCCACATCGGCTTGGGCCAGTGCGGGCGCGTCGTTGACCCCGTCGCCGACCATGGCGACCTTGCGGCCCTCGTGCTGGAGTTGGGCGACCTTGGCGGCCTTGTCTTCTGGCCGGACCCCGGCGAAGACCCGGTCGATGCCGAGCTCGGCGGCGACGGTGTCAGCGACGGCCTGAGCATCGCCGGTGATCATGACGACCTGCGCACCGGCAGCATGGAGCGCGTCGACGGCGTCACGGGACTCGGGCCGGATCTCATCGGCCAACCGCAGCGCGCCGATCACCCGGCCCTCGGCGAGGACGTGCAGGATGATCGCGCCCTCGGTACGCCACTGATCGGCGACGGGGAGTTCGTCGCGATCGTGCTGGTCGAGGAGATAGGGGCCGCCGACCTCGACCACGGTGCCCTCCACCGTGGCCTTCACGCCCACAGCTGGCGAGGAGGAGAAGTCGGTCGCCTTCGACACGGTCAGGTCGCGGGTTTGTGCGGCCCCGACCACGGCTCTGGCCAGCGGGTGCTCGCTGTCGCTCTCGGCCGCCGCGGCGAGGGCGAGTACCTCGTCTTGGGTGTGTCCCTCGATCGGTTCGATTCCGGTGACGGTGGGTTCGCCCTTGGTCAGGGTGCCGGTCTTGTCGAACAGGACGGCGTCGACGGTGCGCATCGATTCCAACGCGAGGCGGTCCTTGATCAGCACCCCGCCGCGGGCGGCGCGTTCGGTAGCGATCGAGACCACCAACGGAATCGCCAAACCCAGCGCGTGCGGGCAGGCGATCACCAGCACGGTGATCGTGCGCACCACCCCCGCATCCGGCATCCCCAGAACACTCCAGATGACAGCGGTGATCACGGCCGATGCGAGGGCGAACCAGAACAACCAGCCGGCCGCGGTGTCAGCGATGCGCTGGGCCCGCGAGGAGGATGCCTGCGCGTCGGCCACCAGCTTCTGAATTCCGGCCAGGGCAGTGTCGTCACCGATTGCGGAGACCTCGACGCGTAAGCCGGAGTCGGTGGCCACCGTGCCGGCGACCACCTGCTCGCCGATCTCACGCCGGACCGCCTTGGATTCGCCGGTCACCATGGACTCGTCCATGCTGGCCGAGCCGTCGATGATCCTGCCGTCGGCGGGCACAGAAGCACCGGGGCGGACAATTACGACGTCGCCGACCAGCAGATCGGCCGGTGCGACGGTGACCACGTCGTCGCCGTCGACCTTCTCGGCCTCATCAGGCAGCAGCGCCGCCAGAGAATCGAGTGCAGAGGTGGTGTGCGCCAGAGAACGCATCTCAATCCAGTGGCCCAGCAGCATGATGACCACCAGCAGCGCCAGTTCCCACCAGAAGTTCAGCTCATGATCCAACAAGCTCAGGCTTGCGCCCCAGGAGGCGATGAACGCCACGGTGATCGCCAAGCCGATGAGCAGCATCATGCCGGGCTGCCGAGCGCGAACCTCAGACACCGCGCCAGTAAGGAACGGCCGACCACCCCAGAGATAAATCACTGTGCCCAGGGCGGGGGAGACCCACCACACCCATCCGGCGTCGGGCAGCTGGTAACCGATGAGGTCGGCGAACATCTCGTTGAAGCCGACCACCGGCACCGCCAAGACGAGCATGATCCAGAACAAACGTCGGAACTGCCCGACATGGTCTCCGTGCCCGGCATGACCGCCATGGTCTTCATGGCCAGCGTGATGCTGCCCCGCATGGGCGTGGCCCGTCGTCTCCTGGGGCCCGTCCGGGTGATGGTGCTCAGCTACCGCCGTGTCTCGCTCGTTGAGGTGCCCGGCCGCGGCTCCGCCGGATCCGTGACTGTGGGCGTGGTCATGATGATCGTGCGACTGATTCATTTGGTCCCTTCCGTCTTGTCCATTGCCACCTGGTTGGCGTGATCTTCGAGCGGCATGCGTCCGGCAGCTTCGATATGCAGGAGTTTCGAGGGAGTGAAACAGCAAGAACATGATTCCCTGACAGCGGTGAGCCCTAGCGCATGATGTGTTCTAGGGGTCATGGACATCTCTTCCCGTGGGGCCAAGTAGCAGTTGCTCCGGGCCACGAGCCGATACCGCCGCAGGGTATCGAATCGTGCTGACATCTGTGCTCGGCCGACCACGTTCGTGACACCGCCCATCCCAGGATCGCCGTTCCCGTCGGTGATGACGCACGTCCTGGCGTTCTGGGGTCCGGCCGACAGTCAGGATCGTGGGTGAGCCAGCGGATTGTGGTGGAGATTGTGGAGGTTTGCTCAAGATGTTCGTCAGGGGAGTGGTTCGGGCTGGCGCCACGATGATGGCGGCTCCCTTCTAGGGCGCTCGGAACGATGGAAGCACCCTCCGCCGCTGCTGGTCTTTCGGGCGCCCAAGGGCGTGGGCCAGGGTGAGCTGCCTTTGGCCCGACTTCGTAGCCACATTGCTCGAACCCGAAGGCTTTTTCGGTGACGACCTGCGGTGATGGCCTGGGACGATTGGAACAACCGGGTTGCCAGCCCGGGATAGGGCCCGCGAGTTCGTCGAGCTAACCGGCGGCGTCGACCGGATCCTGAATTCGATCAGATGTCATGTTCTCTCCTGGTTTCTGCCGTGCGAGTTCATTGGCTTTCCCACCCGCAAACTATACCCCAACGGGGTATGTTGGTGAGGCGTGTTCACCGAATTTCGGGGCTCGGCTACATCCGCGAAGCATCCTGCTCGCGACCTTGCCGGGGCCTCCCATGCACCTACCCGCCCCCGCTTAGCGGGAGAAGCGGGCGATGGCGTCGGCCACTTCCTTGAATTTGATCTCTGCGGCCTCGTCGGACTCGTTCACTGCGTCGGCGACGCAGTGGCGCATGTGGTCGTCGAGCAGGCCGAGGGCGACGTTGCGCAGTGCGGAATTGATGGCGCTGACCTGGGTGAGGATGTCGATGCAGTACTGCTCCTCATCGATCATGCGGTGGATGCCCCGCACCTGGCCCTCGATCCGCTTGAGCCGGGCCTTGTAGCGGTCCTTTTCCTTCATGTAGCCGTGGTGACTGTGGGTCTCGCAGCCAGCGGCTTCGGCATCGTGCTCGGCTGCAGGGTCGATGGCGAGGTCCGGGGTATCCGTCATGACTGGCTCCTGGTCTGGTCGTGGTTGGGGGTCGCGTGGCTTGAGGTGAACCCGCGCAGGCGTAGGGAGTTGGTCACCACGAACACACTCGAGAACGCCATTGCGACGCCTGCGAGTATGGGGTTGAGCAGTCCGATCGCAGCGACGGGGATCAGTGCGAGGTTGTAGGCGAACGCCCAGAATAGGTTGCCCTTGATGGTGCCCAGGGTCCGGCGTGACAGCCTGATCGCGTCCACGGCGGATCGCAGGTCGTCGTTCATCAGAGTGATGTCGGAGGCTTCGATCGCCACGTCCGTGCCGGCGCCCATCGCCAGTCCGAGCTCGGCCCGGGCGAGAGCTGCCGCGTCGTTGACGCCGTCGCCGACCATGGCGACGTTCTTGCCCTTGGCCTGCAGTTTCTCGATCTGGGCGACCTTGTCGTGGGGCATGACCTCGGCGATCACGTTGGCCGGATCAATGCCGACCTCGCTGGCCACGACACGTGCGGCTCCGGCGTTGTCGCCGGTGAGCAGCCACGGGGTCAATCCGAGAGCTTTGAGTCCGGCTACCGCCTCGGCGGAGGTGGGCTTGACGGTGTCGCGGACGGTGATCACGCCCGCGACGGTGCCGTCGATCTGGGCGACCACAGGGGTGCCGCCCTGCTTCTGGGCATCGTCGAACGCGGTCCGCAGGTCCGCCGGCAGGGAGCCCTCAGGGCGACCAATGGTCACCACGGCACCGTCGACGGTGCCCGTGACGCCACGGCCTGCAGTATTGGTGAACCCGGTGACCTCCGGCAGAATGGCGGATCCGGCCTCCCTGTCGGCCACGGGGCCCTCGCCCGCCAGACTCTTTGCACCCTCGCGGGCGATGGCCTGGGCGATCGGGTGCTCGGACGCGGCCTCCACCGCAGCGGCCTTGACCAGCAGATCCGTCCGGTCGAATCCGGCGGCAGTGGTGACCTGGCTGACGGACATCACTCCGGAGGTGACGGTGCCGGTCTTGTCCATGACGATGGTGTCGACGCGCCGGGTGGACTCTAGGACCTCGGGCCCCTTGATGAGCAGTCCCATCTGGGCGCCGCGGCCGGTACCGACCAGGAGTGCGGTGGGAGTGGCCAGGCCCAGTGCGCACGGGCAGGCGATGATGAGCACGGCCACGGCGGCGGTGAACGCGGTGGCCAGTCCCGCTCCCACCACAAACAAGTGCACGAGCAGGGTGATGATCGCGATGACGATCACGATGGGTACGAAGACCTGCGAGATGCGGTCGACCAGTCGTTGGACCGGGGCCTTCTTGGACTGCGCCTCGGTGACCAGCTTGGCCATCTGGGACAGTGTGGTGTTCTCGCCGGTGCGGGTGACCTCGATCAGCAGTCTTCCCGAGGTGTTCATGGTTGCGCCGGTCACCGTGGAGCCGGACGTGACCTCAACCGGGACGGATTCGCCGGTGAGCATGGACTCGTCGATCGCGGACGAACCCTCGGTGACGCGACCGTCGGTGGCGACCTTTTCGCCCGGGCGCACCACGACGATGTCCCCGACCTTCAACTGACCCACGGGGATGCGGACCTCGACGCCGTCGCGGAGGACGGCGGCGTCCTTGGCTCCCATGTCGAGGAGCGCCTTGAGTGCGGCGGAGGACTGCCCCTTGGCCTTGGTTTCAAACCAGCGGCCCAGCAGCAGGAAGGAGATCACCACGGCGGCGGTCTCCAGATAGATCTCGTCCATCGTGGAGTTTGTGGGCAGCAGATGCACTTCCATGGTCATGCCGGGCATGCCGGCGTTGCCGAGGAACAGTGCCCACAGTGACCAGAGGTAGGCGGCCGCCGTGCCCATGGAGACCAGGGTGTCCATGGTGAACGAGCCGTGCCGCAGGTTGGCGAGGGTGGCCTTGTGGAAGGGTGCGCCTCCCCAGAAGAAGATGGGGGTGGCCATGGTCAGCACGGCCCACTGCCAATTGGTGAACTGCAGTGCCGGGATCATGCTCAGCAAGACCACCGGGACCGTGAGTGCAGCCGAGACAATCAGACGGTGTTTGAGGTCTGCGGTCTCGCGTTCCCTGGCCTCCTCGATCTGGTCTCGGGGACCGGCGCCGCCACCTGCGGAAGTTGCGTCCACAGCCTGGTCGTCGTCATTCTTCATCGTGAACGCGTCGTATCCCGCACCGCGCACGGTCTCGATGAGCGCGTCCGTGTCGACCTTGCTCGGGTCGAAGGAGATGGACGCGGACTCGGTGGCGAAGTTGACCGTGGCGTCCACCCCGTCGAGCTTGTTGAGCTTGCGCTCGACCCGCCCCGAGCACGAAGTGCAGGTCATGCCCGTGACGCCCAGATCTATGTCGATCAGGTCCACCGCGGGGTGCATCTGGGAGGGTTGAGTCTGGGTCATCGAGGATCAATCCTTCACGGTGAACGGGTGGTGTGCTCGGGGCCAGGGATCTCGCCAGCTGCTGGGGCTGGCGAGATCGCTTCGCGTCAAGAGGTGACGGTGTAGCCGGCTTCCTTGACGGCGGCGACGACCTGCTCGTCGGTGAAGCCCTCGCCGGAGACCGACACCGTTCCGGTCTTGCTCGAGGCCTCCACCATGGAGACGCCCGCGATTTCGCCGACTTCCTCCTTGACCGACGACTCACAGTGTCCGCAGGTCATGCCCTGGACGGTGTACTCCTTGGTGCTGGTAGCCATGACGGCTCCTTCCGTTGACGGGTGTAGTTCGTTGAGACTTCCGATGGCTCGGATCAATCCGAACACCAATGAACATATACCCCGTAGGGGTATTGGTCAAGGGTGATGTTCGCTTGTGTCCGCGGCTCACTCCGCCTGCACTCTGATCGCCCGGACGCCGTATGGATTGACCAGTAGGCGGGCGCAAGAGCCGTGGCGGCAAGGTCTTTGGAAGCGCGGAGACGAGCTCACCGTGCTGGCGGTGCAGCGCGAACCAGGCCCTTGCTGCCGCAGTCGAGCAGTTCGTCATAGAGACGGGCGACGCGTATTAACGCAGGCCAACACCCGGCCATGTCTGTATCCGCAACCAATTGTTCGGAACCCTGGCCGAGGGCCTCTTAGGCTAGGTCGGCATTTCCAGCACGCCAGGTTTCCCACGGGATGTTCCAGTCGCCCAGCCCGTCGGTCCCGGGAAGCGTCGGTCCGACGGTATTGATGACCTTGACCACGTCGCCCCGGTTGCTGCTGTGCTGGAACGACTTGGCGTAGGCGTCGGTGACATTGATACAGCCGTTACTGACGTTGGTGAAGCCCTGTTGTTCAACGGACCATGGGGCGGCATGGACGTAGATCCCGCTGTAGGACATCTGGGTGGCCCAGTTGACTGAAAGCCGGTAGCCGTCGGCCGAGTCGACCGGCACACCAAACGTCGATGAATCCATGATGAGCGATTCGTATCGGTCGCCGATGTAGTAGGTGCCGTTCGGGGTGGGTGTCGATGCCTTTCCTAGTGAGACCGGGCTACTGCTGGCGACCTCGCCATTGATTCGGGTCGTCATTGTCTTGGTGTTGTCGTCGATCGTGGTGATGACCTCGTCGCCGATCGTGAAGTTGCTGTTTGCGTCCTGGGCTCCGTAAAGGCCTTCGCCCATATCGGTGCCGTAGATGTTGACGTCGACGTCGACCTCGGTGCCCGGTGCCCAGAATTCGGCGGGGCGCCAGCGAACCTCCGAGGGCGACACCCAGTAGAAGGCTCCTTCGACGGCGGGGGTCGTGGTGACCTCGATGGCGTCCTGGACGGCCTTACGGTCGCCGACGGCGGACTCGAAACGCACCGCGACCGGCTGCGCGATACCTACCGTGTGGCCCTGACCGGTCACCAGGCTCGCGCTGGTGGTCGAGTTCGGGACCACGGTGCTGAACGAGGACGAGTCTGTAATCGTCTTACCGTCGTCGTTAGTAGCGCTCGCCTCGATCGAGTAATCCCGGTTGTAGCCCAGAGTCTCGGTGGTGCGCCACTGGGAGCGTTCCGCGTTGAACTCGCCTTCGACCTCGCGGCCTTCTTCGTTTGTGACCGTGACATCGTCGAACGCACCGTCTGTCACATCCAGAACGATCGGTTCCCGCGGCGTCGCGGCCACTGTCCCATCTTCGAACGAGGTGTGAATGACGGCCGCAGCGGCGGGGGCTTCTTTCGGTGCAGCGGCCGTCGAGGTGTCCTCGGTATCTCCGATCGTGCACGCGCTCAGCCCTACTGCGGCCACTAAGGCCACCGCGACCGAGGCAAGCCGTTTCGCCGGTGTGCGCTCTGGTGCGGCTCCGCCTGCGAGCATCGCTTCTTTCCTCGCCACTTCTCCCTCGAGTTCGTATGCGTTCTGACCGGTAGTTTCCATTCCGTCTTCGGTCGGCCTTGGTTTGCGCCGCCGATGACGTTTCAGGGAATCGTTAATGTATGAAGTGACCGTCCATCAGCAGCGTAGGCAGTGTCCTGGTCCGCGGCGATGATGGCTTCGACATCACCGACGACTGGTCCCTGCTGCCACTCATCGTCGTTGACGTTCTTGCGCCAGGCGGTGCCGTCGGTGTCGATCCCCCAGAGGGTGCCGTCTTCGGGTGCAGATATCAGCAGGAGTTCGGGAGCAGCTGGTACTGATGCGAATGTGCGCCCGATGTCGGTGCTGAGTTGTAGGCCTCCTGCGGTTGTGGCCCAGATGCCCTCGTCGGTAATCGCCAATGCTCTCGCGGCTATCTCGATGCCGTCGGTCCAACTGACGCCCGAGTCGGTGGACGTTCGAATTCCGTTGGCGGTGTCGAATCCGACAAGGGTGTTTCCGTCGGTGGTCAGGGCGTGAAAGTCGACTTCGCCGGAGAGGGATTTCGTCGCCCACGACTGGCCGCCGTCGACACTCTCGATGAGTCCGAGAGGATTGGGGGCGGAGCTTGACGGGCCGGGATGGCCCGAGGCGTAGAGGTTATCCGTCCCGGGCGCGCCTGTGAGCCCCATGAAGTCGTCGTCGGCGTCGCCGACGCGGGTGGTCGCGCCATCGGGGTTGAGGACGAAAAGCCCCGTATGCGTGCCGGCCAGCACCCTTCCCTCAGCATCGAGGTGGAGTCCGTGCACATGGTCAAGCGCGGGTGTTAATGCGGTGCCGACCGTCGATGAGGCGTCCCCGGATTCGGGTGCTGGCGTCTGCTGCGGGCTTGAACACGCGGTCGCGGTGAGAGCCGATGCAAGGATGGCTATTGGGGTCCAGGCCCGCTTTCGGTGCGAAAGCATGAGTGCGTATCTCGTTTCTGGCAGGGACAAGAAAATGTGTTGATGTCCAGACGGTCTCCGGCGGGGTCGGACTGCCATCGACCCCGCCGGGAATGCGAGCTTTCGTTTTTTTACATGGAGTCGAGCATCTGCTGCATGGTGTCGATTTCCTGCTGCTGGGTGTCGATGATGGTTTGCGCCAGATCGACAGCCGGCGGGTACGTGCCGTTCTCGACCTGGTCTTCGGCCATGGCCACGGCGCCTTCGTGGTGGGCGATCATCTGGTTGAGGAACAACTCGGCAGCCTCAGGGCCGGGAGCGTCGGACAACTGCTGCAAGTCCTCCTCGGAGAGCATGCCCTCCATCTGCGACATGTCATGGTCACCGCCCATGTCCATGTCCATGCCTTCGGGCTGCGTCGGCTCGCCCCACTGCTCAAGCCAGTCGGTCAGCTGCGCGATCTCGGGCCCCTGGGCCGCCTTGATCTCCTCGGCCAGCGAGGTGACGTCGGCGGGGACATCATCCTTGGACAAGATGATGTCGCTCATCTCGATGGCTTGCTCATGGTGGGGGATCATCATCTGGGCGAACATCACGTCAGCCTCGGAATGCTGAGCTGATTCCTCTGCCTGCTCGGTGGTCGAACTCCCGCTGGTCGCAGTGGTCTCGACGGCGGTCGTGGTCTCGCTGGCCGTGTCGGTCTCGTCGCTGGTGCAGGCGGACAGCCCCAGCAGGACCGCGGCGGCAGCGGCGGTCATCACAAGCTTCTTTCGATTCATCTGGGTTCCCTTTTTTCTGCGGACTTTCGGGCCCGCGAGTGGATCACCTTGCCGGTCAGGCGAGGTAAGACAGAGTGGTCATCATCCCGGCCTCTTGGTGATAGGCGTTGTGGCAGTGCAACGCCCACTGGCCAGGATTATCGGTGTCGAACTCGATCTCAATAGTGCGCATCGGCCGAATCGTGACGGTATCCTTGCGAAGCCCGCTGTCCGCGAGCGCGAACGTATGTCCGTGCAGGTGCATCGGATGGAACATGTCGGACATGTTCCGCATCCGCATCCGCACCCGCTCCCCACTGTTGACCTCCAGCGGCACCGAATCCGGGTGGACTTGGCTGTTGAGGGTCCACCGGTACGGCGACATCGTCCCGCCCAGGTCAACACTGTGGTACCGATCATGACTTTGGCTAGACAGACGTACTGCCTCGCTGGGGGATAAGTCGGTACCCAATAGCGGACGCCGGTCCACTTCGACTGGTCGGGAATTCGTCGGGAGATCGCCCGCTGCTGTACGTACAAGGGCCTGCGCGTGGCCATCCTTGCCTTCGGGCTGAGCGAACAACGGGAACACGCCGTCGCCGAGCGTGACCACAACATCGAACCGTTCACCCATACCGATCAGAAGAGAATCGGTGTCCTCGGGAAGCACGGGAAAGCCGTCAGTGTGAGTGACGGTCATCCGGTGCCCGCCAAGCGCGACCCGGAACGCGGTGTCGGCGCCGGCATTGACGAACCGGATGCGCACGCGTTGGCCCCGCGACGCTCTCCAAACGTAGGGGTCGACAGGGAGTCGACCATTGATCAGAAAGTGCGGGTAGGTGACATCCCCGGCGCTGCCGAGGATGGGGGACATCATCGACCCCTCACCCCCGTGCATGTCCATCATGTCGTGGTCCATCCCCTGCATCCCGGCATCTGCGGTGTCGGCACCGATGCCCAGATCACGGGCGACATCGTCGGGAGTCCGACCGGTCCCGTCGACCCAGTCGTCAAGGACCACGAGCCATTCATGGTCGTAGTCGCCGGGCTCGCCCGGATCATCGATGATCACCACTCCGTACAAGCCCCGATCGAGTTGCAGACCCGAATGTGAGTGGTAGAAGTACGTGCCCGGGTCTGGGGCGGTGAAGTCGTAGGTGAACGTGGTGCCTGGTGCGATCGGGTCCTGCGTCAACCCGGGAACCCCGTCCATGTCGTTGCTCATGGCGATTCCGTGCCAGTGCACGCTGGTCTCCTGGGGCAGCTGGTTGTCCACGGTGATCTGCAGCCGCTCTCCAGCTTGGGCCCGCACCAGTGGGCCTGGCAATTGTTGGTCGTATCCCCACGTTGAGACGACTCGGCCACCCAGATCAACGTCGACCGGACGGGGGGTCAACTGCGCAGATACCACCGTTTGTCCGGGGGCGCGTCGCTCCTGCTCAAGCCGCCTCACGAGATCTGACGAGGCTCCCACGGGACTGCCCGTGGCTGCTCCGGAACCAGAACATGCAGTCAGAGCGCCGGCGCCGGCGAGAAGCGATCCGGCCAAGAAAGACCGGCGGGAGACCAGCACGCGCGGCGCACGTCTTAGCGCACCTGCCCGCCCCGTGGCGTCAGCGTTCATCATGATCGGCGTTTCGCGAAGTCGCGGTCCCTACGTGAGATCCGAAAGAGATACCGGAAGAGACGACCCCAGTAGCAGGAGAGTGAGACCCGCGTAGGTGCCGATGCCCTCCGAAAAGACTGGTCGTCAAGGCCAGAACCATCGCCCAGAAACCGAGTACGAACGCGATCAACAGGACGATGTCGATCCAGTTCATACCGTAAAACCACCCCATCAGACTCAACTCCTTGCCTGTCTTAGAAACTCGATTCTGCGGGGCGAAATGCGAGATCTGGGTCATCGTTTCGTCAAGATCCGATCAAGGTTCTTTTCGAACAGACTCGACTCGAGTTAGGAGAGACCATCGGAGCACTGTCAGATCGGCAAAGTGGTGTCTGAGACGGCGAAGTCGCGGAGCCAGTACACGAACTGCGTCCATATGCCGCTGAGCAGCAAGATTCCGACGACAATGAGCATGATGCCGCCGACGATCTGAATCGTTCGCGTGTGTCGTTGCAGCCAGCCCACCGTGCGGATGGCTCTCGTCGAACCGAAGGCCACCACGATAAAAGGCAGTCCGAGCCCCAGGCAGTACGCCACGATGAGCAGTACTCCGCGTGCGGCGTCGAGTCCGGTTCCGGCGGCCACCGACAACGCCGCTGCCAGCGTCGGTCCGAGACACGGCGTCCATCCCAGGGCGAAGACGGCGCCAAGTAGCGGCGCGCCCGCCCAGGTGGAAAGCGCTTTCGGCTGCATTCGAGTGTCCCTATGGAGGGCGGGTATGGCCCCGATGAACACCAGACCCATCAAGATGGTCACCACACCGCCGAGCCGCTGCAGCAATTCTTGCTGGGGGGCGAGGTATTGCACGGTGCCCAGCACCATCGCCGACAGCAGCACGAAGACCACCGTGAATCCAGCAACGAATAGCACCGCGGCGAGGACGACTCGTCGTCGCGATGACACCCGCTGACGCTGCTGTTCAAGAGTGAGCGTGCTGGCTTCGGCGCGGCGTTGCTCGGCGGCCTGCACGGTCACCGCCGGGCGCTCTGCACCCGCGATGCTGGCCATATATGCCAGATACCCGGGCACGAGCGGGACTACGCACGGCGAGGCGAACGAGACGAGTCCCGCAAGGACACATGCTCCCAACGCGAGAAGTAGAGGCCCGGAAGCAGCTGTTTGTTGGAACGTCTGGCCAATGGATTGCGCGATCAGCACCGTGTTCATGCAGCGTCGCTTTCAGCAGGCTCGGCCAGCAGTCTCTCGATGACCGGCTCCAACTGGGTGTCGGTGATCTCTGCTAGATATACCGCAGCGACTCGGTGCTGTTTGTCGAGAATCAGTGTCGCTGGCACCACCGAGGTGGGGAAACCATGTAGCGCTGCCACCGCGGCCTGCGATGGGTCCCAAATTGAGGGATAGGTGACCCCGTAGTCCTTGATGAAGTCGACAGGCTTTTGCCGATTCGGGTCGCGCAAGTTGACGCCGAGATTGGTGAACCCTTGCGCCTGGTACTTGTCCTGTAGTCGCTGCAGGTCGTCGGTTTCCGTCCGGCAGGGAGCACACCACTGACCCCACAGGTTGATCAGCACCACCTCGCCAGGAAAGTCTGCGAC
The DNA here is from genome assembly GCF_017168155.1 of Dietzia sp. KRD202. Taxonomy (NCBI): domain Bacteria; kingdom Bacillati; phylum Actinomycetota; class Actinomycetes; order Mycobacteriales; family Dietziaceae; genus Dietzia; species Dietzia sp. KRD202. The sequence goes on from NZ_JABFAN010000084.1 coordinate 20,582, forward strand.
CGCCACAGTGGCCTCCGGATCTACTACTTCCGGGCCAGACATCGGCGCGATCTTCTGGCGGTCCGCCGGCGGATCATAGAAGATCTCAATCTGGCCGCCCGGGCTGACAAAATCGAACGTCTCACCTGAAGCGACGGCATCAGTGCCGCTAGCGCAGCCAGTAAGTACAAGCGAACTCACCACCACTGCGGCCAGTTGGCATCTTGCCCGTCTGCCCCAGCTACCGGGCTGCGCAGCCTTGCCGAACACATCCGTCGTCATCACAGCATCAGCACCACTCTTGCCTGCACAGTCACACCGGACGATTGTGCCGCCCCTACCCCATTGGTTCGGTCGGGGTTCGATGAAGGTCTGATCAAGATTCCCAAGAGAAGCTGTGGGCACCGCGAGACCGATGCACAGTGTGCAGCTGACACGAGAACCGGATTCCGAGTGCAAAAAAGGAGACCCCCATGGCGCATGGGCATGGTGGACACGGGCAGGTGCAGGCTCGTGGGTGGGGCATGGCTATCTCGGCTTGGCTGACGGGAATCTACTTCGTCATCGAGTTGGCGATCGGGCTGTGGACCGGCTCGGTTGCGGTGATCTCGGACGCTTTTCACACCTTCTCGGCGGTCGGTGGTGTCCTAGTCGCCATCTTCGCTGCTCGACTCGCCCGCCGCCCCGCAGACGAAAATCGCAGCTTTGGCTGGTACCGCGCCGAGATCGTAGGCGCGCTGGTCAATGGCGGTTTCCTGCTAATCATGGCGATGGTGGTGATCGTGATGGCTGCCATGCGCATGAATGCTCCGGTTGACCTGCCCACGACGCCCATGCTGTGGGCAGCCGCGGGAGGCTTGCTTACCGAAATCGTCGCCCTGAGCCTGATCTGGAAACAAAGCCGCAGCGACATGAACGTTCGTGGCGCGTTGTGGCACATCATCCAGACCTTCGTCGGCAGCCTGCTCATCATCGTCACCGCACTAGTGATCAAGTTCACCGGGTTCTTGCTGATCGATCCGCTGCTCGGTTTGGCGTTCGGCTTCGTGCTTGTATGGGCAAGCTGGAGCATCCTGCGCGACGCCACCCATCTGCTCATGGAGGGCACACCCGACGAGGTCTACCTGTCTGACGTGACTGAAGACCTGGCAGCGATAGATGGGGTGGAAGACGTCCATCATGCCCATGCTTGGGCACTAACCAGTGGACGTTTCGTGTTCTCCGGCCACCTGCGCACCTCCGCAAGCGCCGATCCGCCCATCGTTCTCCAATCCGCCTCCAACTTGCTTCAGGATCGGTACGGCTTCTTCTTTTCTACTGTGCAGGTGGAGACCGACTGTCCCGATGAGTCTGCGGCAGCAGCGATCGACATCACACGTGCG
>NZ_JABFAN010000085.1:0-1768 GCF_017168155.1 Dietzia sp. KRD202
CTATGCATGGTCACCTCCGACGCGTCGTCGACCAGTCGGTCGACCAACCGCATGAGGGCGAGTCCGCAGTAGGTGACGGCGAGACAGTCCAGGTCGGGGTCTGCCGCGTTCCCGGTGAGCCGGATCGTCAGGTCGTCGCGCTGGGGATCGGACTGGGTGGTGACGGCCTCGGTGATCACGGGAAGATAGGTCAACAGCTGAACGACCTGGGCGACGGTTCCTGCGCTGACCAGCGGCACGCTCAACGGCCCGAAGGACGTGAGCTGGGCCTGTTCCGCGCAGGCGATCCCCAGCTTCGTTGCCTGCTCGGCATCGAGGTCCGGGTAGACCTCGCGAAACCACCGCAGCGGTGCCTGCTCCTGGGTCCGGATCAGAGACAGTTCCCCGGTTCCCTCGCGCGCCATGATGGCACGGAACTGCTCGGCACTGTCCGGATCGATCGCCGGACTGGCCAGCAGCTGCGCGAAGGCAAGCGCTGGGACGCCCGGCTCGCTTCTCTGCACAGCGCTCCTCACGTGACCCGATCTCACAGCAGGATGACACGATTCAACATGGTCATCGCCGATATCAACGACAATACTGGAGAAAATGTCGATGACGTAGTCAATAGTGAGGGAGTTGTAGATGACAGTCGTTACCTTCGTGTCATACGACGGGGAGAAGCACGAGGCGCCCATCGAGGAGGGCTGCTCGCTGATGCAGGTCGCCACGAACAACGCCATTCCGGGCATCGATGGTGACTGCGGCGGAGAGGCCGCATGCGGCACCTGCCACGTGATCGTCGATTCCGCCTGGGCCGCCAAGGTCGGCCCCTCCGGCCCGGAGGAGGAGGAGATGCTGTCGATGAACCCCGAGCGAGAGCCGACGTCGCGGCTGTCGTGCCAAGTCCAGGTCTCCCGGTCATGGGACGGCTTGACCGTGCAGTTGCCTGAATTCCAGATGTAACAGGAGGTGTTGACGAGATGAAGATCCCTGACGCAGTGAAGACGAAGGTCGACGCCGCCATACCCCTGGATCGCCAGGTCCAGGCCGCGCACCTCTACGACAAGAGCCGACGTTGGTTGACGGGCACGAACGGGCAGAAGATGTTCGTCGAACGCCCGATCCCGCCGGTCGAAGAACTCGCGCTCGAAGACATCGACCTCAGCAACCCCTTCCTGTACCGACAGGGGCAGTGGGCCCCCTACTTCGAGCGCCTGCGTAACGAGGCCCCGGTGCACTACCAGCCCAACAGTCCGTTCGGGCCGTTCTGGTCGGTGACGCGGCACGCCGACATCATCGCTGTGGACAAGAACCACGAGGCCTTCTCCGCCGAGCCCCTGATCGTCATCGGGGCGCCGCCGCGGTTCATGGACATCGCCATGTTCATCGCCATGGATCCGCCCAGGCACGACGTTCAACGGCGCGCCGTCCAAGGCGTGGTGGCTCCCAAGAACCTGCGCGAGATGGAGGGCCTCATCCGGGAGCGCGTCAGGGACGTCCTGGACAACCTGCCCGTCAACGAGCCTTTCGACTGGGTGAGGACGGTGTCGATCGAGCTCACCGCGCGCATGCTGGCGACCTTGCTGGACTTCCCCTACGAGCAGCGCCACAAGCTTGTCGAGTGGTCGGACCTGGCCACCTCCATGGAGCAGGCCAATGGAGGGCCCTCCGACAACGACGAGCTGTTCAAGGGCATGGTCGACATGGCGCGTGGACTCAGCGCACTGTGGCATGACAAGGCCGCCCGCCTGGCGGAGGGAGAAGAGCCGGGTTTCGACCTGATCAC
>NZ_JABFAN010000086.1:0-394 GCF_017168155.1 Dietzia sp. KRD202
TCATCAATGTCATTGGCAATTCGGGCGAAAATTGGGATGCCAGTTACATTGCAGGTAGCACTGGCAATGCCTCATTGATGGCTTTTACCAAAGCTCTAGGGGGCGCTAGCCTTAACCATGGCGTTAGAGTAATTGGTGTTAATCCTGGCCCAGTCGCGACAGATCGTATGCTTAAGATCATGAAGCGCAAAGCAGTAGACATGCTGGGTGATGAATCACGCTGGGAAGAGTTATTCGAGAAATACCCAGGCGGTCGCCCTGCTGAATCAGAAGAGGTTGCCGACTTGGTTGCTTTTTTATCCTCCCCTAAAGCAGGTTATATCACAGGCACGATCGTCACCATTGATGGTGGCATTGCAGCACGCGGGTCAGTGATCTGACCCCTGACTTATTT
>NZ_JABFAN010000087.1:0-379 GCF_017168155.1 Dietzia sp. KRD202
AATCATCGTCGGTGGTGGCGGTCACGGCTTGGCCACGGCCTACTATTTGGCGAAAGAGTTCGGCGTCAAGAACGTGGTGGTGATTGAGAAAGGCTGGCTGGGCGGTGGTAATACCGCCCGTAATACCACCATTGTGCGTTCCAACTACTTATGGGACGAATCCGCTGCGCTTTACGAACACGCCATGAAACTGTGGGAAGGGCTTTCCCAAGACCTTAACTACAACGTCATGTTCTCCCAGCGGGGGGTGCTCAACCTGGGGCATACCCTGCAGGACATGCGCGATATCCAGCGTCGGGTGAATGCCAATCGGCTGAATGGCATTGACGGTGAAGTTTTAGACGCCAAAGGAGTGCAGGAGCTAGTGCCGATTATGGAC
>NZ_JABFAN010000088.1:0-887 GCF_017168155.1 Dietzia sp. KRD202
CCCGACGAGGACCCCCACCCGGACCAAGGTCATATCCCGCGGCCGAAGCCGGCTCTGCGCGCTGGTGGAGGTCGGAGGCCTGGCCGTGGCCCTGCTCAGCCTCTACCTGCCCTGGTTGAGCACCGGGCGGGGAGAGCAGATCACCGCGCTCGGGATCACCGACCTCATCGACGTCCGCAGCGTGGCACCCGTGCTCTACCTGGGCCTGGTGGGAATGCTCCTGTTGGTGGCGGCGACCGCCGCGACCCGACTGGGCGCGTTCGCACTGGCGGCCGCGGTGGTGGCGTCGGGCGCCCTGGTCGGACACCTCGCGTTCGTGTGGATCCTCATCGCCTCCACGGGGGAGGCGGAACCCATGCTGTCCGGCCTGCCGTCGGACGCGTCGGTCACCTTCGGGCCCTACGTGGCGGCCCTGGGCTTCGTCACGGTGGCGGCGGTGTCGGCCTGGGCCGCCTTCACCGCCGAGTACGTCCACCCGGACCCCGGTTCGGGCCACCGACCGATGGACGCGCGGGTGATCTAGTACGGGCGATCTAGAACACCACCACCGTGTCGCCGACCTCCAGTCGATCGAAGAAGGTGGCGGCCGCGGGCTGGTCCAGGCGGATGCAGCCGTGCGACTCGACCGTGGGGTCGCCCTCGTGGAACGCGATCCCTCCGACGAAGTACACCGCGTAGGGCATGGGCGCGTTGTCGAACAACCGGCTCACCTCGTGCCGCACTTTTCGCGTGACCTGATAGGTCCCCCTGGGGGTCTCCCAACCTGCCATGCCGTGGGACATCCGCACCGGCCCGTAGCTCAGACGCTCCCCGGACTGCAGCCACGTCCGGTTCCCGTCCAGGTCCACACACGCCGCGGCGGTGCGCGGGCACGGGCTCTGCGGGGT
>NZ_JABFAN010000089.1:0-448 GCF_017168155.1 Dietzia sp. KRD202
GTCATAAATCTTCTGAGTCATCTCATTTTCACCCGCCCACTCTTGCCACTCCTGCTCAGCCGCGGTGCGGAATTTCTGACGCTCTTCTTCGGGCAAGTTGAAGGGGTGAACGTCTGGGTCATCCTGAAGCCGCTGCAGGGTCTCAATATCCTGCTCCTTGAGGCGGGCAATCAGGTCGTAGGCCATGCCATCAAAGGCGGTATTGAGGGTCGTCTGTAGCTCCTCGGGCAAGCCATCCCAGATGTCTTTATTGATCGACACAGCGATCATGGGCATGGAGTGAAAGCCAGGGTAGAGCGGGTAGGGGGCGAAAGCGTGCAGACCCATGGCGTCGTTATTCGAGAGCACCGTGGAGTCTGCGGCGTCGATTACGCCTTTTTCCAGGCCGGTATACACCTCAGAGCCCGGCAGATTAACGGGTGTGGCGCCAATGCGCTCGAAGATGTTG
>NZ_JABFAN010000090.1:0-481 GCF_017168155.1 Dietzia sp. KRD202
GGATGACTATGTGCGCTACATCCAACCGCAGTTTTCGCGTACTCATATCAATTTTCAACGTGTGCCCACCGTCGATACCTCTAACCCCTTTGAAGTTCAGGATATTCCCACCGACGCTGAGTCGTTCGTGGTCATCCGTTTTCGTGATCCCTCCACCGTTGATTTCCCTTGGCTGCTGGCGATGATTAAGGACTCGTTTATGACCCGTCCGCACACGTTGGTGGTGCCGGGGGCGCGGATGTCGCTGGCGATGGAGTTGATTCTTGCCCCCTTGGTTAGGCATCTTCTTTCCCAGAGACGATTTCGTTAAAAGGTCGTGGGCTTGAAGCTACCTCTCACCGGTGCAATTCATCGGTGCAATCATCAGACTGGCAGAGATAATTCGACACTTAAGTGGCAAGTAGTTAATAAAGGAGAGCTGTATGGATTGTCTGTTTTGTAAAATCATTAACCGTGAAATTCCCGCTGATATCGTTTATGA
>NZ_JABFAN010000091.1:0-427 GCF_017168155.1 Dietzia sp. KRD202
GTCAGTACAGTGGTGTCACGTGACCACTCGCGATGAGATGCTCCAGGCCGCGCTCGAGCGCTTCGCCCGCTACGGCTACCTCGGCAGCTCGATCCAGCAGATCGCCGACGATGTCGGCACCTCGAAGTCGTCGGTGCTCTACCACTTCGACTCGAAGGAAGCGCTGCTCGAGGCTGCGATCTCACCCGCTATCGACGCGCTCGAGGGGCTGCTGCAGCAGGTGCCGACCCGCGACCAGCACGCCGCGTTCCGTCGCGACGACCTGGTCGCGATGGTGACGGCGTTCATCGACCTGCTGCTCGCTCACGCGCGCGCCGTCGCGATCTTCGTCAGCCAGCGCGGCGCCCTGCTCGAGGTACCGGTCATCGCCCGCGCGAACGCGCTCGTCGCCCGCTTGGCGGCTGTGCTCATGGCCGAGGCACCCGCG
>NZ_JABFAN010000092.1:0-252 GCF_017168155.1 Dietzia sp. KRD202
GACGCCTCGAGCACCTCCGCGGAATCGCCCTGGGCTTCCGCAACCTCAAGCACTACATATTGCGGTCGCTCATCCACTCCGGACAGCTCCAGAACCGGATCAACGCACTCTAAATCCGGAAGGGCCGATAAACGCCAGCAGGTCCTCGCGGGCATCGCCGAGGTGGTCAGCAACCTCGGGCAGTCTGCCTTCGGTGTAGTCCAAGAGCCGGTCGAACTGGGCATTGACAGCCTCGGCGGTGGGCTGGTCGTA
>NZ_JABFAN010000093.1:0-2210 GCF_017168155.1 Dietzia sp. KRD202
AGGTCACTATTCGAGTGAGAGGAACCGGACGGCGACCTCGGAGATCTTCCGCGCTGTCGCGGTTCGGTCCCACTTGGGGAGCGCAAGATGACTGACCGTCAGGCGCACCAGGGTGTCGGCCGCGTCGATGACATCGCCCGGGGGGAGACCCGGATAACTCTCCGCGACCCATCCGGCCAGGGTGTCGGAGGCGAGGTCGAGAAGCGGTGCGGATGTCGTGAGCAGCGGGAGCATCCCCGTGGACGCCTGACCTCCCGCATCAAGGTCACGGTTGGAGATGAGCACCGCCTTGAGCAGGGGGCTGCGCCCGGCCTCGTTCAAGGTGTAGTCGACGGCGGCTGCGATGCCTCGCTTCGCATCGCCGATGTGCGCCTCCAGCGCGCCCCGGATGCCCTCGAGGAAGCGCGAGGCCTCCCGGAGTACGACGGCTTCTCCGAGGCCGGCCTTGTCACCGAACTCCTTGTACAGAGCCGCCCGCGACACCCCGGCACGATCAGCCACCTGCCCCATGCGCACCCGGTCCCAGCCGCGGTCGACAGTCAGGTCGTGGGCAGCCTCGAGGACAGCCAGGCGCATGTGCTCCTTGAATCGTTCGCGCATTGACGGTGCCCGCATGACAGAAAGGTTAGCGATTCCTGTCTCGCGATCGACTCGCGTCACTGACTTGGACACGGCCACACGCTACCTAGCGTGCTCGTCGGCCAGTTGGTCGACCATCGCTGCGAGGGTGTCCTGAAGTCTTTGCACACCCGCAGCGGCTGCCGTCGCCGTCGGCAATTCTCGGAGGTCCTCGAGCGGGACCGGGTCCCCGACCAGCAGGGTGACCCGACGACGGCGGCCCAGCACCACCCTTCCTTCGTAGGCTGGCGCGATGGCCTGCACACCCCATTGGGCGACGGGGATCAATGGGACTGACGTCTCGAGCGCGATGCGAACAGCACCCGACCTGAGCGACATCAGACGTGCATCCGGTCGGTTCGTGATCGATCCCTCCGGGTAGACGACGACGAGGGCGCCGCGATCCACTGCTTCGATCGCGGCGCGGATCCCGGCTCGCCCGTCGGAGCGGTCGACCTGGACGTGGCCGGCCGACCGAAACCACCAGCCCACTGCTCTGCTCTGAAACAGGCTTGATTTTGCCATGAACCGGGGGGTCCGGCCCTGGGCGAGGACCATCTCCGCGAGGAAGAGCGGGTCGGCTTGGGAGACATGGTTGGCCGCCAGTACTGCGCCCCCCGACCCGGGAAGGCGCTCTGTACCGCGCCAGTCCGCTCTCCTGACGAGCAGCAGAAGGGGTTTGCAGACGACCAACGCGAGCCACCATGCAGGGCCGCGGGCGTCCGCGGGTGCGCGTCGCACGCCTGCGGACTGATGCGAGTCACGGGCGCCCGGAACGAAAGGCAGAAGTCTCATCGCGGGCCCTGCCGTCGACCTCCAAACCATCCTTGTTCACCTCGGGGGTCAGACGTTCGGTGGTGACCACGACCAGTGGTCGGTCTGCTTGCTCACACCGCCACCTCCGGTGTCAGGGCAGTCGTGTCGACGGCGACTTGGCCGAGAATGCCGTTGGTGGTCATGGAGTCCCCGGGGCGGTTGACGCTGTCAGCGGCGACCGGCTCACCCTGCCTGAGGTAGTAGCAGGTGCGGTTTCGGTCAGAGGTGGGGTCACCGCTCAGGACGATGTCGTCATAACCGTTGTTGAGTCCCGCGATCCGCAGCTTGTGGTCGTACTGGTCCGACCGGGACCATGGGAGCGCCGACACCTTCTTGTCCCTTCCACAGATCGTCCTTGTTCCTTCCACAGGTCTTCGAGAAGGAGGTCGCTGGTAGGGCAACATCGGCTCGTCACCGGCCCACGATGTCACCGGACCAACCCTCCCGGCGGAGGCGGGTGGCCGACTGCGCGCCGGCATGGCTGGCGCCGACCACCACCGCGCGCCCCGAACTCATCCGGTTCCCTTGGGGGTGAGCTCGACCATCAGCTTGCTGATGCCGCGAACGAAGTTGGACTGCACGTACTCCGGCTCACCGACGACATCGATCCTCTCGAAGCGTGGGAGCAGCTCCTCCCAGAGGATCCGCAACTGCAGCTCGGCCAATCGGTTGCCCATGCACCGATGGACGCCGAACCCGAAAGCGATGTGGTTGCGGGCGTTGGGCCGGTCGATGATCAACTCGTCCGGCCGCTCGAACACGGACTCGTCCCGGTT